>SKFV01000014.1 GCA_007117785.1 Pseudomonas sp. | reverse complement strand
CAAGGCGCGTTGCCTGGCAGAAACTGGCTTGCCGGCACCGGCTACGCCGGTCTGGGCCTGAGGAGTTAACTGATGGCACTTAACTCGCAAGTACTCAAACCGGCAAAGCGTTACGCCTTGCTGTTGGTGGACTTGTCGCTCGGCTTCACCGATCCGGCAAAAAGTCCCCTGGCGGCAGAGGTCGACGAGGTGGTTGCCGCCAACCAGATCTTGCTCGCGGCATTCCGCGAGCAAGGTCTGCCGGTGTTTTACTCCACCGTCATGTATGACCGGCCCGAGCAGGCATCGGTATTCCGGGAAAAGATTCCGGTTCTTGATTGCCTGGCAGCAGGCAGTGAGCTGGTCGCGATTGATCCGCGTCTGGCACCTTTGGCTGGTGAGCCGGTAATCACCAAACATGGAGCAAGCTTTTTCTTTGGCACCGATCTGAATGCGCGTCTGCAGGCTGCCGGGGTGGACGGGGTTGTGGTCACCGGGCTGACCACCAGTGGCTGTGTACGCGCAACTGTGGTGGATGCCCTGCAGCACAACTACCGGGTACTGGTACCCGAGCAAGCGGTGGGAGATCGGGATGCCGATGCTCATCACGCAAACTTGAAGGATATGGGGGTGAAGTATGCGGATGTGGTCAGTGTGCACGAATGCCTGGCGTTATTGCGTTAGCGGTTGCCTGGTGGTGTTGCTGTCGGCTTGCGCAGGTCCAGCACAAAAGCAGGCCAATCAGCAGGCGGCAGTCCAGCATCTGGCTGCAGAACCGGCGCTGTGTCGGGGTTTTCGTGCAGCCTGGGTAGGTGTGTTCAAAGCCAATGTGGAGGCGCTGAATCAGAAAGCAGAGCTGGATGATGCAGCCCGTGAACAGCTGGAGTCTGCTCGCGACGAACTCCAGCAGGCTGGCATCGCGGAATCCAGTTGCACCCGGCCCTACTGCATGATTCAGCCATTGCAGGGCGGACAGCTGGATACATATTGCGGTTACCGCATTGCGGCAACCAGCGGAGACGAGCTTTATCAATGGGTACCCTGGTCCGGACAGTGACCTTCTGCAGGAGAATTCAGCATGGGCGGCATGACCCTCTATGACAAGCTGTGGGACCGGCACCTGGTTGACACCTTGCCGGACGGCAGCAGTCTGCTTTACATCGACCGGCACTTGCTGCACGAAGTGACCACGCCACAGGCCTTTGCCGGCTTGCGTCGCATGAAACGGCCCATCTGGCGGCTGGAAGCCAACCTGGCTGTGCCTGATCATGCGGTACCAACGCAGCATCGTGAGCTGGGCGTCGCGGGAATAGAGGATGCCATGGCGCGCCTACAGGTCGAAACCCTGGAACAAAACTGCGACAGCTTTCGGATTCCGCTGTTCAATCTACAGGACCAGCGTCAGGGAATCGTGCATGTGGTTGGCCCTGAGCAGGGGCTGACCCTACCGGGCATGACGTTGGTGTGTGGCGACTCGCATACCGCAACCCATGGTGCGTTGGCGGCGCTTTCCCAGGGGGTTGGCAGCAGTGAGGTAGAGCATGTACTGGCCACCCAGACGCTACGTTCGCGCAAACTAAAGAATCTGCTGATCCAGGTTGACGGGCAACTGCCGGCGGGCCTTACGGCCAAAGATCTGATTCTCCACATCATCGGCACGATCGGCACCTCGGGTGCTGGCGGCTATGCCATAGAGTACCGGGGTGAAGCGATCACGGCGCTCTCGATGGAAGCGCGCATGACCCTGTGTAATATGAGTATTGAGGCGGGGGCCAGGGTCGGGCTGGTAGCTTACGATCTGCGTACCGAGGCGTATTTGCGTGATCGCCCCTATGCCCCGAAACAGGACGCCTGGGAGAAAGCTGTGCACTACTGGCGCAGCCTCCATTCTGACGAGGGTGCCGACTTCGATCGCCGAGTCGACATTGATGTATCTAACCTACAGCCACAGGTGACCTGGGGTACTTCCCCGGAAATGGTGTGTG
Source organism: Pseudomonas sp. (assembly GCA_007117785.1). Taxonomy (GTDB): domain Bacteria; phylum Pseudomonadota; class Gammaproteobacteria; order Pseudomonadales; family Pseudomonadaceae; genus Halopseudomonas. The sequence continues at coordinate 968 of SKFV01000014.1, read as the reverse complement.
GTGTTGAGGGTCGGGTACCGGATCCGGCTGTCGAAGCGGATCCGGGGCGCCGCCAAAGTTTGCTGCGTGCGCTCGACTATATGGGCCTGGAAGTCGGGCAAACACTTGCTGGCATACCGGTAGACCGGGTATTCATTGGTTCCTGCACCAACGGGCGTATTGAGGATCTGCGTGCAGCTGCCAGCGTCGTGCGCGGTAAGCGACTGGCCGGTAATGTGCGTCAGGCGATGGTAGTGCCGGGTTCCGGTCTGGTGCGTCTGCAGGCGGAGCGTGAGGGTCTGGATGAAATCTTCCTCAGCGCTGGATTTGAATGGCGCGCTCCTGGCTGTTCTATGTGTCTGGGCATGAATCCGGATCGACTTTTGCAAGGTGAGCGCTGCGCCTCAACCTCGAACCGTAATTTCGAGGGTCGCCAGGGCAAGGGTGGGCGTACCCACCTGATGAGTCCACAGATGGCGGCAGCAGCTGCGATCAGTGGTGTGATTTGCGATTACCGGAGTCTTTGATATGGCCTTGCAACCTTTGGAACAGCATACCGGTATTATCATTCCCCTTGAGCGGCGTAATGTTGATACCGATGCCATCTTGCCCAAGCAGTATCTGAAGAAACTTGAAGCGGAGGGCTACGAGGATTATCTGTTCGATGACGAGCGTTGGCTGGACCCCGGTGATCTGGATATACCCAGCACTAGCCGGCGACCTAACCCCGCCTGCATCTTCAATCAGCCGCCCTATGACCAAGGCAGTGTGTTGCTGACGGGAGACAATTTTGGCTGCGGATCCAGTCGTGAACATGCGGTATGGGCATTACGTGACTTTGGCGTGCGGGTGCTCCTGGCAACGAGTTTCGGCGATATTTTCCGCAGTAACTGCTTCAATAATGGTTTGCTACCCATTACCCAGCCTTCAGGTGTTATTGATCGCCTGTTTTCGCTGAGCCATGAGCAGCCAGGCCTGACTCTGGCGGT
>SKFV01000206.1 GCA_007117785.1 Pseudomonas sp. | reverse complement strand
AGACTCGGGACCTTTGGATATAAGCTGATACTGATTATTCGGTATCGCCAAAATCAATCCGATAAAAGAAGTCCAGCGAGTTGGCCAGGCCGCCAACGGCTTCCAGATACAGGCGCCGGGTCAGGTCGTAGCGCAGTGCAATCTGATTGGCCGGCTCAAAAACGCCTACACCGTAACGCAGACTGAGCCGCTCGGTTAGATAACCGGCGGCGACCACTGTGGTTGTCAGCCCGCTGCCTTCAGTTTCCAGCTGGAAATCATCAATACCCAGACTACCAGCAATGTTTTGTGCCAATGGCGCACTACCCGCCATACCCAGTGCCAGTGCGGCCTGACCGAGCATATTATTATCTCCGGTGTTGTCGCCACCCAAAGGTCGACCAAGTATCAGGTAAGACAATGCCTGCTCCTGGGCCATCGCCGGCTCGGAAAACACCTCCGACAGGGGCGCCTCGGCGCGGCCACTCAAGCGCAAGCCAGCAACTACGTCATTCACTTCTCGAATGGCTTCGATATCAAGGAAAGGCTGGGTAATGGGTCCGGCAAACAGAATCTGGGCGCGCCGCAGGCTCAGGCGTTGACCATAACCTCGGTAACGACCATCAAGTACGTTGAGGTCACCGGTGGCGTTCAGGTTTTCCTGAACTTGCAGCTGACCGCTCAAACGCCCCGTCAGACCGAAACCTTCAAAGCGCAGCTGATCACCGATCAGCAGGCGCACCGTTGCATTGACCTCCAGCGGCAGCGCACCCTCCTCCTCTTCCTGCTCATCGACACCGACAATCACAACATCGGGGGATAAGCGTACCGCTTGTTCGGGCAATTCACGCACAACAATGTCACCTTCAGGCACCGCAATCCTGCCGGTAATATCGAGTCGGTTATCCGCCAGCTCAACGCGTAAGTCTGGGCTGACACGCAAATCGGCATAAGGATCAACCACCACTGGCAGGTGTTCGCCGCGCAAGGTCAGCAACAAATCCAGTTCGGGTGCCCAGGTAATGTGACCATCCAGTCTGGCCTCACCGCGACTGCCGCTGCGCCAGCTGCCGTCAATATCTGCCCGTTGACCTTCAATGTGGATAGCCACATTCAGGTCATCCATATTGATCGGTAACTCGCGGCCACTGACATGTCCGTCAGCCAGGACCAGATCGCCGTTGATGTCCGCTTCAGTCAGTGTGCCGGCAAGCTGGCCACTCCCGTTGAGTTCCCCACGCAGATTCTCCACCTGTGGCAGGAAGGGTCGCAGGATATCCAGTTTGATGCCACTGACCTGATAACTGCCGCTGAGCCTTTGCGCACCGGCCGGATCGGCAATCTCGGCATCAACCAACAGCTCACCGATACCTTCACTGAGGATACGGATCCGGGTTTCCGCCCGGTCGGCGAACAGATCGCCCTTGAAGCTGATTTCATCATAGGCAAAGTCCAGAGTTTGCTCCGGATTTTGCAGTGTGATCACACCGTTCTCACTGCGAATATCCACCTGTGCTTCAGGCTCCTGACCGCTACGCTGGGTAAAGGCAATATCCGCATTCAGGGTGGCGGCCCAGTCAATATCATCAGGCATCAGATGTTGCAGTGACACCAGATCAAAGTCACGCAAGGTCAGTGCAATACGTTGTTCCGGCAGCAAGGCTTGCTCACCATCAAAGCACAGAGCGGCGCTGTCCTGACGCCAGCAGTGCTCGCCAAGGGTAAGACTGCCGCTGGCCAGGCGGTAAGCCAGTGCGGCAGACTCCTGCAGCGTCCATACCATTTCTTCGCTGGCGATTCCCCCGCGGGCAATCTGCCCCTGCCAGGCCGTTTCATACAGCCCGCCACTGAGCATCAGGTCAACATCAACCGGCCCTCGGTCAATCGCCAGGCTGAGTTGGTGGCTGGCCTTGTTGCCTTGCAAGCCAAGCACCAGATTACCAATGCGGGTATCTGCCTGTCGCAGATGGTTGGCAGTCAGATTCAGCTGCATCGGCAGCTCGTCACTCAGAGTCACCGACGATGTGAGTTCAGGTCGTACCAGATGAAAATCATCAAACCCCAGACGCTCGCCGCTCAGGTCGCTGACAATGGCAACCGCATCCGCCGGGCCACTCAGGTTGACCTCACCGGAGAGGTCGCCACTCAGACCCGGCCACAAGGCAGTCATATTCGGTAGCTCAAGAACAATTGCGGCGTTGACCTCGTCGCGCCAGTAGCCTTCACCACTGATACGGTTGTCGCCCTGGGCAATCAGCAGCTCGGGCAGTTCCCAGGCATTATCCTGATGGGACACAGTGCCGCGCAAGGTCAGCGGCTGGAAACGCAACTCACCTTCCAGATCCCAAGTGGCATCGAGTTGCAGACTGTCATTAAAGCTACCCTGGCTTGCCAGCGGGCCACTCAACTGCCCGGGGAACTGGGCGACAAAAACACCGGGGTCGATACCGTCGAGTAGCAAATCGGCTTGCCAGCCGAGATGGGGTTCCAACTGGAGATCCACTTCGCCGGTCGCCACGCCAGCGGGCGTAGTGACCAGCAAATCACGAATTGCCGCTCGTTCCGGGCTGGCATTGGCGCGCAGGCTCAGACTGATGGCCTGATTGGCAACGCCACGCAAATCAGCAGCCAGATCGCCCTGCACGGCCATACCTTCAATGTCGGCATTGATATCCAGCGCGTACAGGCTGATATCTCCCAGATCCTGTGGGTACAGGCGCTGCCAGGGAAAATCCCGCAGCCGCAGTTGCAGACTGGCGCGAGGTTCGCTGCCAGACCAGTCAGCGTTGCCCCGCAAGGTCAATTCACGTTCGCGGTCTTCCGCCGCATACAGCAATACCTGCAGGTCTTCTGCCTGTTCAAGGGTAACGGCCGTCTGCCACTCAGCACGCACTGCATTGCCCTCGCCCTCACCCGGGAAATCCGCATCACCGCTTACAGCAAAACCATCATCCAGATT
>SKFV01000221.1 GCA_007117785.1 Pseudomonas sp. | reverse complement strand
TCTACCACCGCCACATTCAGGCCAAAGGTATTGCCTGGTGCCCATTCAGGGCCTGCAATGCCTTCCGGCAGCTGCCGGCTGCGCATGGCCTGCACCGTTTCCGGCTGCAGCAAGCGCACGCCATCCAGCTCACCTTCATTCAGCAGCATGCGAGCAAAGCGCAGATAATCATCCATGGTCGATATCAGGCCACTACCACCCATGATCAGGGTCGGCTTGCTCAGCCAGTCATCATTGGGCATCGGTTGCAGGCCGGCATCGGTGGGATGATAGCTGGTGGCCAGACGCTCCGCCTTGTCAGCGCTGACGTAATAGGCGGTGTCCGTCATCCCCAGTGGCCCGAGCACGCGCTTGGCGAGAAAGACGTCATAAGACTGCCCGCTGAGCACTTCAACCAGGCGCGCCTGGATATCAATCGAGAAGCTGTAATGCCAGCGCGTACCGGGCTGGTGACGCAAGGGAATCTCGGCAATACGATCAACCAGCTGCTCCAGGGTGATATCCCGGGTAAACAGGCCAGCCTGCGCGTACAGGGTATCCACCGCCGACTCGGTAAAGCGACCATAGGTAAAACCACCGGTATAGTTCATCAGTTCACGCACCGTCACCGCATGAGTCGCCGGCTCGGTCGGCAGGTCTGCCGGGGCGGCGTCCAGTGACTTGGCGACCTGCAGATCCTTGAACCGGGGCAGATACTTTTCCAGCGGATCGTCCAGATTCAGCTTGCCCTCTTCTACCAGCATCAACAGCGCAACAGCAGTAACCGGCTTGGTCAGCGAATAGATCTTGTACAGAGTATCTTCGGCCAGAGGTGTTTTACTGTCGATATCCTGATAACCCAGTTGCTGGCGATGGGTAATCTCACCATCCTGATAAATCAGTGTGGCAATACCGGCGAGGTGACCCTCATCGATCTGCGCCTGCATGGCGTGTTCGAGCATACCCAGACGCGGCGGAGCAATAGCCTCAGCCTGCGCCAGCGGAACCAACAGCAACGCTGACAGGGCCAGCGCAGAAAACTGCCGCAGAGCGACAAGGGAAAAGGGACTGGACATCATGGCTCCTAGTTTTTTGATTATTCTGTTACACCGCAGCACAACGGGAAATGCTTTGATACCAGGTCAGACTGGGGCTGCGAGCCAGACTGGAGTATCTTTTTACCGGATACCCCGTGGAAGACACAAGCATGAATCGTCGCACACTTTTACAAACGCTGGCTTTGTTACCCCTGTTGCCAACAATGCGGGTGCTGGCCAATACGCCGGAAGCCGCGTCGCACATGACAAATATAACCTTTGAGCCACTTGATCACAGTCACGACTACTGGCGCGATAAAGTATCCGCAGAGGCCTGGCATATCCTGTTCGAAGAAGGCACTGAGACGGCTGGCAGCAGCCCGCTGGATGCCGTTTATGACCCAGGAACCTACCTCTGCGCTGCCTGCTATCTGCCGCTGTTCCACAGCGATGACAAGTACGACAGCAAAACCGGCTGGCCCAGTTTCACCCGGCCGATTGAAGGCACCATGGGCACCAAGCGGGATTTCAAACTGATCTGGCCACGCACTGAATACCACTGTGCCCGCTGTGGTGGTCATCAGGGCCACGTGTTCAACGATGGTCCAGCACCCCGTGGCGAGCGCTGGTGCAACAACGGCCTGGCCTTGCGTTTTGTGCCCGCAGACCAACCGCTTCCCGAATTGCGAGGCTGACACATGACCCGTCAACTGCTGACTTCCTTCCTGCTTTGCCTGGGCCTGGCATTCAGCCTGACCAGTCAGGCGCAGGAACCTCTGCAGGAAGGCCCGGCCGGGACCCAGATGGCTGTGTTTGCCGGCGGCTGCTTCTGGTGTACCGAGGCCGATTTTGACAAGATGACCGGCGTGGTCGAGACCATCTCCGGCTATATCGGCGGCAGTGCCGACACGGCCAACTACCCGGCCGTCTCGCGCGGAGGCACCGGACATATCGAGGCGGTTGCCGTGTTCTATGACCCGCGCCAGACCGATTATGCCACCCTGCTTGAGCAGTTCTGGCCGACCATTGACCCGCTGACGCCCAATGCGCAATTCTGCGACCATGGCGCCCACTATCGCAGCGCGCTCTTTTATCAGGATGACGAACACAAGGCGCTGATAACGGCGTCGCGGGACGCCCTGGCGGACTCTGGTCGCTTCGATCAGCCCATAGTGACCGACATATTGCCGGAAACTGCATTCTACCCGGCTGAGGAATACCACCAGAATTACTATCAGAAAAATCCGCTGCGCTATAACTTTTATCGCAGCCGCTGTGGCCGCGATGCCCGGTTGGCTGAGCTCTGGGAGGATTGAGTTGAGCAGGCACCGGTGCCAGACAACTGACGCCCGATCTGGTATACTGGTCGACCATTCAACAAAACGTGTGCCTCATGTCAACCAAATCTGCGGCAAAGCGCAAGGCCGATGCTGCTGTTGCAACGCACAACAGCATCAATGATCAGATCTCTGCCTTCTTGAAGTCTGGCGGTGAAATACAGCAAATCCCCAACGGCGTCAGCGGCCAGACCTACGGCTCAGCCCGCCCGCAAGCCGGCAAGCCAGCCGCTCGCTAGCTAGAATGCCTGCACCGCCGGGCGGATAATCAACTCATTGATATCCACCTCGGCGGGCTGGGCAATCGCCCAGGCAATACTTTCTGCAACCCGCTCGGGTGGCAGTGCCTGCGCATATCCTGCCTTGACCGCGGCTACCGTCTTCACATCCGCACTTCCCATGGGCAGTTCGGTGTCGATTGCTCCGGGTGAAATCAACGTCGTCCGAATCGCGCCAACCTCCTGTCGCAAGCCTTCACTGAGCGCCCTGACGGCAAACTTGGTCGCACTGTAGACCGCACCACCCGGCGCCACCTTGTGTCCGGCAATGGAGCCGACATTGATGAAGTGCCCCTGCTCCTGCTGCTG
>SKFV01000058.1 GCA_007117785.1 Pseudomonas sp. | reverse complement strand
TCCAGTGCACCAAAGGGCTCATCCAGCAAGAGGATGCGCGGTGTTTTGACCAGTGCCTGGGCGATGGCCAGACGTTGCTGCATGCCGCCGGAGAGTGCATGCGGGTAATTTTTCAGGGCATGTCCGAGGCCAACTTTTTCCAGAATCGCAACAGCCTTCTCACGAGCTGCTCGGCGTTTGGCGCCCAGCAGGCGGCCCAGAAAGGGTGATTCTTGCAGCTCCAGCCCAAGCATGACGTTGCCAAGCACGGTCAGATGCGGGAATACCGAGTAGCGCTGGAACACCACGCCACGATCAGGACCGGGTTCTTTTGCCAGCGGCTTACCATCCAGCAGCAAATCACCTTTGCTGGGTGCTTCTTGACCGAGCAGCAAGCGGAGGAAGGTGGACTTGCCGCAACCTGAGGCGCCAACCATGGTAATGAACTCGCCACTGGCGACAGTCAGGTTCAGGTTTTCCAGCACGACCAGGTCGCCATACTCTTGCCAGACACCCTTGATTTCGATGGCACCCATATCAGTGAGCTCCTTTGGGTTCGAACCAGGGGAACAACAAGCGACCGGCGCTTTTGAGAATCCGGTCCATGATGAAGGCGAGGAAGGTAATCCAGGCTACATAAGGCAGAATCACATCCATCGCCAGATAGCGGCGCACCAGGAAGATTCGGTAACCGAGACCTTCGGTGGAGGCAATAGCTTCAGCTGCAATGAGAAACAGCCATGCCGGGCCCAGTGCTAGACTGAGGCCGAGCAGCAGGCGCGGTAGCAACTGTGGCAGGACTACACGAATGATCACCTGCCAGGTGTTGGCGCCCAGGGTTTGTGCCTTGACCAGAATTTCCGCTGGAATTTCACTGACGCGCTGCTGCAGGTCACGGATCAGAACCGGGGTGATGCCAATCACGATCAACATCACCTTGGATAGTTCACCCAGGCCAAGAACAATAAACAGAATAGGCAGTATCGAGAGCGGCGGGATCATCGAAATAACGGTGATCAACGGCGAAAAGGGCGTACGCAGCAAGGGGATCAACATGGCCAGACCGAATACCAGGCTGACTGCAGCGCTGATGCCCAGGCCGGTGCCCAGGCGTTTCAGGCTGGCGGCGGTGTCTTCCCACATCAGATAGCGGCCGCTGCGTCGGTCCTCGGTAAAGGCCATGCGCTCAACTGCTGCACTCATCTGGGTAAAGCTGGGCAACAGCTTGTCATTGGGGTTTTCCGCCAACCTCGCCTGCGAGTTGTACATATATGTAAGTAGCAGCAGGGCGAAGGGCAGCAGGACCAGAGCCAGTTTGAGTGGGCGTCCTGGTTGCCGATTCATCAGTCGGGGCATGGCGGTCTCCAATGGTTACAGGTATGAGATCTCAGGCGTCTGAGCGTCTCCCGGGCTTTTATCCCGCCGTGTAACCTCCGCTGGAGGTCGACAACTCTCGGTCCAGTCACCTGCCTGGCAGGTCGGAACCCTAGATGTCCATTGGTACCTATATGTGCGGGCAAAAGCCCGGCATGCTCAGAACCACGAAGGCCCGGATCTCAATGCACAGGAGTTAATGCAGGCGGCGTGCCAACCTGGTGTACAAGCTTGTATACAAGATGAGGCGGTAGCCTGGTGGTCTGTGTATGCCGATGTAATGGTGCGGGATTGCACTGTTTTGGTGCTTTCTGGGTATTTTGCGCGGTTATATGGTGCATTTCTTCGGTCGGCTTTCAATGGTGCTTGCTGGCGGGCTGCCAGCAAGCTAACCTAGCGCCAGAGTTGGCTGGACAGTCGCCGTTTCGCTTGCGAAAGGGAGGAAAGTCCGGGCTCCATAGGGCAGAGTGCCAGGTAATGCCTGGGAGGCGTGAGCCTACGGAAAGTGCAGCAGAGAGTAGACCGCCGATGGCCCCGCAAGGGGATCAGGTAAGGGTGAAAGGGTGCGGTAAGAGCGCACCGCGCGACTGGCAACAGTTCGTGGCACGGCAAACCCCACTCGGAGCAAGACCAAATAGGAACCCATCGGTGTGGCCCGCACTGGGTTCGGGTAGGTTGCTAGAGGTTGTCAGTGATGGCAATCGTAGACGAATGACTGTTCTCGACAGAACCCGGCTTACAGGCCAACTCTATTTATTCATGCTCTGGCGATTAACGAGTCGCCAGGAACCGGCCCGGCCAGTGTGCTGTGACCTCGGCACCCGCCACGGGTGTTTTATTGCACTAAAATCGCTCCCTTCAGATCGAAATAATCTTACACTTGATAATTTACTTTAAGTTTAAGTGGCGGACAGATGATCTTGTTCATTTTTTGTCCGTAAAGCTCGTCCCGTATACCTTCCGTTCGTCGTAACTCCCCGCCATTAAAGGATTTTTCCGCAATTAGCGGCTTGACGCTGTGTGGCCGCGTTCCTATAGTGTCACGAAGTGGAGTTTAGTGGTGTGTGGTAGTAGAAAAGTGGGACAAAATGGCAAGGATAGTCACTTAAGCAGGGGAAGGCATACACGTGTTTCGTGGAGCAAGCGCAATCAATCTGGACGCCAAGGGGCGGCTCGCAATGCCGGCGCGTTATCGCGACCGCGTGCTTGAGCTGTGCCAGGGGCAATTGATTGCCACTATCGCCCTTGAAGAATGTTGCCTGTGGATCTACCCCGTGCCAGCCTGGAACAAGGTTGAAGAGCAATTGCGCATCGCCCCCAATATGAATCCTGCGGTCAAGCGTCTGAACCGCTTGTTGGTAGGTAATGCCAATGAAATCGAGCTCGACAGTAACGGTCGCTTCGTTGTGCCGCCGATGCTGCGTGAACACGCCGGGCTGGACAAGAAAGTCGTTCTGGTCGGCCAGTTGGACAAGTTCGAACTCTGGAGTGAAGACGTCTGGGAAGCCACAACCAGTGCCTACCTGGATCAGGAACAGGATTTCGGCGATCTGCCGGACGCATTGCAGAATCTGAGCTTATGACCCGCGCAAACTCCCTCCAACACACCAGCGTATTGCTG
>SKFV01000109.1 GCA_007117785.1 Pseudomonas sp. | reverse complement strand
TTTGGGTGGTGGGGTAGCCTCTATGTCTTTTTGTACGTGCTTATTGGCTGAGCCTGTAGCGTTGAAGATATGTCGTTTTTCTTAGCCTGTTCAGCGCTTTCTGGATTCGGGTTCTTGCTTGGTATTTGAGCTGGTATCCATGCGGAGTAAACAAAGGAAACACCCTTACGCGCGGAGGCTCTCGCATGTCGGAGTAGCGGCGAGAGAATCAAGCAAAGGGCTGGGGTGTGCGTCAGGGTGTACGTCAAAGCATTTTTTCAGAGCGAAGAAACAACAAAGCCCCGGTTTACGGGGCCTGTAGCATAGAATATGGCGGAGAGAGAGGGATTCGAACCCTCGATACGCTATTAACGTATACACACTTTCCAGGCGTGCGCCTTCAGCCACTCGGCCACCTCTCCGTGATCCCGACGGCGCGCTGGGCGGCCATCAAGGCGCGCTAATGTACCGGAACAGGTGTTTGTTGGCAAACGCTTTTTGGCCGCCAAGGAAAGACTCGCGGGTCACTGTGATCTTGGTAAACTGCATGGCAATCCGGTCTTTAGCCGGTCTCTTGATAATGATGAGGATGCGCCATGAGCGATCTGGTTTCTTACGAGTTTTCAGCTGGCATAGCGCGGCTGACGTTGAACAATGGCAAGGTGAATGCCATTTCACCGACGGTGATCGAGGCGTTCAATGCAGCGCTGGATAAAGCCGAGCAAGACCGCGCTGTGGTGGTTATCAGTGGTCAGCCGGGCATGTTGTCGGGTGGTTATGACCTCAAGGTGATGACCTCGGGGCCGGAAGCGGCGATCAAGCTGGTGGCTGCCGGGTCGACGTTGGCGCGGCGCATGCTGTCGCACCCTTATCCAGTCGTTGTTGCCTGCACCGGCCACGCCGTCGCCAAGGGTGCCTTTATTCTGCTCTCGGCGGATTACCGCATTGGTGTGGAAGGGCCGTTCAAGCTGGGTCTGAACGAAGTGGCCATTGGTATGACCATGCACCACGTGGGTATCGAGCTGGCGCGTGCGCGGTTGACCAACAGCCATTTCAACCGTTCGGTGATCAACGCCGAGATGTTCTCGCCGGCGCAGGCAGTAGAGGCTGGCTTCCTGGATCGCGTGGTAGCCCCGGAAGCACTGGAAGCTGAAGTCATGGCCATGGCAGAGCAGCTGACCAAGCTGAATATGTCGGCGCACAAGGCGACCAAGCTGAAAACTCGCAAGGCCCTGCTGGAAACCCTCGACTGGGCAATTGTTGAAGACCAGCAACACAGCCTCTGACATCTTTCGATGTCATTTGCCGCTGGGTGAGGGGATTGCACTCCGTTACACTTTCGACTGATTTCGACAAAAGGTAGCGTGCGTGGACTCAGTCACCCAAGCGGTTTTAGGCGCCTCGATTTATGGCGCAGCAATGGGCCGTTGGCAAGGGCGCAAGGCCCTGCTGTATGGCGCCATACTGGGTACGGTTCCGGATCTGGATGTAGTGCTCGACTACGGCGATGCTGTCGCCAATATGACCTACCACCGCGGCTTCAGTCATTCCCTGTTTGTGCTCAGTGGCTTCAGTATATTGCTGGCCTGGATGATCAGGCGCTGGCGGCCCCACCCCGGCTACAGCGGTATGCGATTATGGCTGGCGATCTGGCTGGTGCTGGTAACCCATGTTCTGCTGGATGCCTTTACCACCTACGGCACCCAATTGTTCTGGCCCTTTACCCCGGCACCGGCGGCGATTTCCAGCATCTTTATTATTGATCCCTTATATACCTTGCCCTTGTTGTTCGCGGTGATTGTTGGCGCCATCTGGGGCTTGCGTCGTTCAGGGTTGCGTTGGCAATACGCGGCACTGGCGCTGAGTACCCTGTATCTCGGCAGCACCCTGGTCGGCAAGCAAATGGCGGAGCAGCAACTGGAAGCGGCGCTGCAGCGTGACGGTATTCAGGCCGAGATCACCTTCAGCGCGCCCACGCCTTTCAATACGCTGCTCTGGCGAGTGGTCGCGCTGGATGGCGATGATTACTATGAAGGCGTAGTCAGTTGGCTGGATGATGCCCCGCCGCAACTCGAGCGCTTGCCGCGACACGCGTCTGCAGCTCAGCCGGCTCTGGCCGATAGCAGGGCGCATGAGCGCTTGCGCTGGTTTGCACGTGACAAGCTGCGCTATGACCTTATTGACGGTTATTGGGTCGTCACTGACCTGCGCCTGGGTATGACCGGCTATCATCCGTTCCGCTTCCCCCTGGCGCGTGAAGTGGATGGCGAGGTCGAGCTGATCGACGAGCCGGAGCAATGGCCCAGCCCGCCTGCAGACTTTTCCCAGCTGGGTGCCTTGAAACGGCGAGCGCTGGATCAGGACGCTCCTTTGTCCCTGCGTGAATTGGCGCGACCACTGACCCAATCCGTGAGCTCGCCGGCAGCCTATTGAGTCAGAGCGGAGTAGCTTTGCAGGCAAGTTGCTCCGCAGTCTGCGATAATAGCTGCATTGCCAATCTCCGTTGATCAGGAACCTTCCCATGTCGGGCACTGCCGCGCCTGCCACCGCCAAAGAACCCCGCTTTCTGGCCATGATGGCGGCCTTGTTGGCCATCTTTACCGCCATTTTCTCCAGCAACCTGCCGACGCCCCTCTACGCCGTATGGCAAGAGCAGATGGGCTTTTCCGCTACTGCGTTGACCGCGGTGTTTGCGGTCTATGTCTTCGGTGTGGTCAGCATGCTGCTGACCCTGGGTACCCTGTCTGACAAGATCGGCCGTCGGCAGTTGCTGGTGCCGGGCATCCTTTTTATTACCGCCGGGGTAGTGGTCTTCTACCTGGCCAAAGACATCTATTGGCTAGGCACCGCCCGCATTCTGACCGGTATCGGTACCGGTATTGTCACCGGCGCGGCCTCGGCTGCGGTAATCGAACTGGACCCGGACAATAACTGGACCCGTGCAGCCACCCTGTCAGCCCTGTTCTTTACCATGGGCGCCTTTGCCGGCCCGACCTTAAG
>SKFV01000099.1 GCA_007117785.1 Pseudomonas sp. | reverse complement strand
TCATATTCCCGTACTGTACTCATGCGTGCAATCCCATGTTGGTAACAAATGAATGGGTGAAACCCTGTCAGTCTGGCACAAGCTGTCGGCGCTGCCAGGTAATCATCAAGGGTCGGTTATTCACTGGGCCAAGATAAACCCCCAGAGTCCCTATTTCGCCGTTGCGAATGCTGTACTATCAATTGCTCGCATGGCTGCAAATGGCAATGCAGCGTGACCTGTATTAGTCTGTAACAGGTACGATCCGATAATTATTCAGGAGATGACCATGGCAGCAAGCAAAGAAGCAGCAACTCAGGAAAAGGTTCTGGAGACTAGCAAGGATGAAGCCATGCAGGCTTATCAGAACCTGCTGGAAGCCAAGGAACATTTCCGCAAAGCCGCTGAAGCCGCCGGTATGGACCTGAAAGCCGAGGCTACCGATCAGTTGCTCAAGGGCAAGGAAAAAGCCGAAGCACTGGGCAATGAGGCCAATCGCTACATGCATGAGAAGCCCCTGGCTACATTGGGTGTCGCCTTTATCGCCGGTTTCGTATTTTCCCAGCTATTTTCCCGTAAATGAGTGTGCCCCCCGGCCAGTTACCACCCGGTGTCGATGAGGCATCGCCTGATGAGCAGCCCTCTGACGTCGAGCGCGAGCTGAATGCCTGGTTCACCTGGGCTCAGCAGGCAGCGGCAGCGGGTGGTACCTTTGCCCAGCTCTTCCGTACAGAGGTTCGACTGGCTGTGCGCAGTGCCAGGCAGATGCTCTTGCTGGGTCTGTTGATGCTGCCTCTGTTGCTGTTTGCCTGGCTGGGCATCAGTACGGCACTTGGCTGGTCGGTCTATTCCTTTTCGGATTCGGTCCTGCTTGGCTTGCTGGCATTTACCACCCTGCAGTTACTGGTATTGGCCATGCTTGGTCGCAAGGCCAAAACCTTGAGCGGTCGCATGCGCCTGCCGGCCACCAGGCAGCAGTTAGAGTCCTTTATACAGGGAGCGTCGAAAGATGAGCACACGTCAACTGATCGCTGACCTGGATGCACTGGAGCAAAAGCTCAACCTGCAGCGCGCTACCTTGAAGCTGAATACCCGGCAACGCATGCTTGTACTCAAGCGCATTTCACCGGTCTGGCTGGTGCTTGGCGGCCTGGCTACGGGTGCCGTGGCTGGTCGACTGCTGAAGTCCGGTGAGAATGCAGCCTATGTGCTGACGCTGGGTGGGCTGAAGGTCTGGCGGTTATATTCGCTGGTGATGCCGAGCTTGCGCGGAGCCGCCAGTGAATGAATGAGACGACAGCGTCGGGCATGGACGATACCGACCTGCCTCCGGGCAGACCCAGCGCCCCCAAGGCATTGTACTGGCTATTGGGGTTGGCTCTGCTGTACACCCTGTATTTCACTAAAACACTGTTTATGCCCATCGTGGTAGCAGGGCTGTTTACACTGTTGCTGGGCCCTGTTGTTGCCTGGCTCAAGTCCTATCATCTACCACGAACCTTATCGGCCGTGATTTTGTTGTGTGCTATCGGCGGCCCGTTCACCTTGCTGGCTGTCGAGCTATCCGAGCCAGCCCAGCGTTGGGCCAAGCTGGTGCCTGAACTGACCACCAAGGTGACCGAACAGCTTTCGATTCTGACTGAGGGGCTGGAGCCAGATGAGGGTCCGCTGATTGAAACCCATGCCGAGGAGCAGCGCCAGGGTGGCTTGTTTTCCTGGTTTCGTGGCGAGGTTGAGCAGGAAGTCAGCGAACCTTCGCGCGATGATGAGGACAGGGACGATGATCCGGTCAGTGCCAAGATCAAGGAAGGCGGCCTTGAAATGCTGGTCTCCATGCTGGCAGCAGCGCCACTGATTATTGCGCAACTGGTTACCTGTATTATTCTGACCCTGTTTCTACTGGTGTTTGGTCCACGGCTGTTCGAGACTTTTGTCAGCAATTTCCCGCAGGTACGCGATAAACGACGAACGATCTCTCTGGTTGGTGCCATGCAGCGTGAATTGTCACGCTATATTGTGACCATGAGTTTGATCAATGCCGGGTTGGGCCTGACTACGGCCCTGGTATTGTGGCTGCTGGGTATGGATGACCCGTTGCTCTGGGGCGTCATGGTCGGGCTGCTGAACTTTGCGCCTTATATCGGCCCTCTGGTCAGTCTGGCAGTGCTTAGCCTGGCCGGTATAGCTCAATACGGCCTTGAATGGATGGCATTGCTACCGGCAGTCGTCTATTTCAGCATCAACATGTTTGAGGCACAGCTGGTTACCCCGCTGGTGCTAGGACGCAATATGCGCCTCAACCCTTTGATCATTATAATCTGGTTGATGATCTGGGGTTGGTTGTGGGGGGCCGTTGGGGTACTGCTTGCCGTACCTTTGCTGGTATGCCTGAAACTGGCGGCAGCGCAACTGAACGTATTGGATAACTGGATTCGGCTGGTTGAAACCCGCGCCTGACCGGGTTTAGCCAGGTCAGGCGGGCAGCTTGATCACTGAGGTCTGGATCCCAGTCCGAGACTAACAGGCTGCCATTGAGCGGTTCAGCCTGGCATTTTTACCCCGGTGCCAATCAGGCCACAGTAGCCGCCGGGGTTCTTGTGCAGGTATTGTTGGTGGTATTCCTCGGCATAGAAGAACTCGTTAACCGGCAGAATCTCGGTGGTCACAGGGTCCAGTCCGGCATCCTGTAACGCATTGGCGTAATTCGCCTTGCTAACTTCGGCCAGTGTGCGCTGGTGCATGTTGCTGACATAGATGCCTGAGCGATACTGGGTGCCCATATCATTGCCCTGACGCATCCCCTGAGTCGGATCATGGGCCTCCCAGAATACCCGGAAAAGATCTTCCAGGCTGGTTTGCTCGGGATCAAAGACCACCAGGACAACTTCGTTGTGTCCGGTCCGTCCGGAACATACTTCTTCATAGGTCGGATTGGGGGTCAGGCCGCCACAGTAACCGACGGCCGTAGTGAAAATACCCGGCTGCTGCCAGAAGCGGCGCTCAG
>SKFV01000004.1 GCA_007117785.1 Pseudomonas sp. | reverse complement strand
TGAACACTACCTGCGTTGTCGTCGCTACGTTAAAAATAACATCAAAATGATTATTTACTCATGCAGGCAGCGCTTGCCTGGCTGCGCCTGCCTCTGCTCTGGCTTCTGCTACGCCCTGACTTCTGCGCCTGACCAGTCATCGCCTGCGTTGTTTTTAGCTTTTCTGTTACGTTTACGCTTGGCTACGCTGGATGCGCGAACGTATTAGCAAAAAGCTCAGTGGTAACACCAGCAGGCTGAATAGCAGAATGATCAATACGCTTTCCCGGCGAATCCGGTAGGCATCGGCCAGCATCTCGTCTTCAGGCACAACCAGAGCCATATAGATAGGCGGGGCGCCGGCAACGTCGAGTTGTTGTTGCAGGACTCGCCATTCTCGGCCTTCCAGACGCAGGCTGGTTTGTCGCTGGATCTGGTAGCCATCGCGCGCCAGCGCCGCTAACAGGGTGCTGCCCAGTTCATTGAAGTGTCGCAAGCGGCCCGGGTCACCCTGGCGTGAGCCAATCAGACGTTGGGGGTCATGGTAGGCGATCACAGTACCGTCATCCGCATACAGCAAGCGCTCGCTGGAGGGCGTCAGCTCGATATCCGCCAGATCACGCGATAGCTGGCTGAGGGTAAGATCCACGCCCAGTACCGCATTTTCCCAGGCCTGACGTGCCAGCGTGGTACCGAATTCATTGGTGGAAAAAAACACATAAGGTGTAGTAATGATTTGTGTATCGCTGCTGCGGGCTTGCTGGTACCAGGGGCGATGGCGAGGATCGAAGCCATCAAACAGCGGCTGACGGGCTGCCAGTTTCTGCAGGTCGGCATCCAGAAAAATGTGATCAACCCGGGCTGGCAATTGACCTGCATTGATATGCCAGATCATCCAGCGGGCATCCGCCGGCGCCTGAAAGCTTTCGCTTAGTTCGGCTGTGCGTAATGGTCGCAGCATCAGATAGTCACCCGTATCCCAGCCGATATAGAGCGAGTTCAATTGAGGGTTGTCGGTCAAAACCTGAGCCAGGCGGGGCAGGTGAGCCTGACGTTGTTCAAGGCTGCTGGCTTCAATCAATGGATCCAGCGCCAAAATATTGAGTGCATGGCGAGGTGGCAAATAGATCCGGTAGAGTTTGCTCTGAACGCGTTCGCTAATGTGCGCGAACAAGCTGTCGCCCGACGCCAAAATGCTTCGACTGTGTTGATCGTATTGCAGTGCCGCCAGGCTAATGCCACTGAGCAGAACAATAAAAGCTGCAAGCAACATCAACGGCCAGAGCACGATGCCATGGGTAGTTTTACGGTTGTTGGGCGCGTCGGCCATGTGTTGATGAGTCCGCTGCCGGAATTGTCGGGAAGGCTGCAACCATGCGTTAGCAGCTTAATGACTATAGACCAGGAACACGGACGGTGAGCGGTTTTGCAATCAGCGGTAACAGGTAGCAAGTGACATGGGCTTAGAGGCGGAAAAAGTCCCGCGCAGTGGCACTGGTATGCGCGGCCAGATCAGCCATTGATTCATTCCGGCAGTCAGCCAGTACGCGGCCCACTTCGGTAATAAAGGCCGGTTCATTGCGACGGCTTTTTGGTTTCGGTGACAAGCTTCGTGGCAGTAGCCAGGGTGCATCGGTTTCGATCATCAGCCGGCCACAGGGGATATCCTTGACCAGCGGGTGCAAGTGCTGGCCGCGGCGTTCATCGCAGATCCAGCCGGTAATGCCGATATGCAAATCGAGGTCAAGGTAGGCGTAGAGTGCTTCGCGTCCTGCAGTAAAACAATGCACCACGGCAGCCGGCAGGCGATCGCGGTAGTCCTGCAAGATACCAATCAGGGTGTCGTCAGCATCGCGCTCATGCAGGAAAACCGGCAGATCAAGTTCAACTGCAATCTCAAGTTGTTCTTCCAAAGCTCTGATTTGCTTAGGTCTTGGCGAGAAATCTCGATTGAAGTCCAGTCCGCATTCGCCGATGGCGCGGACGGCAGGATCAGCCGCCAATTGGCGTAATTGCGCTTGGCTGTCAGCTTGCCAGTCACGTGCTGAATGCGGATGCATACCCGCGGTGGCAAACAGACGTTGCGGGTCGGCATGGCAGAGGCGGAATACATCGGGGGCGTGTTCGAGGCTGGTGGTGGTCAGCAGCATATGGCTGATACCGGCGTCCCATCCCCGTTGCAACACGGCTTCGCGGTCTTCTGCAAAAGCCTTGTCAGTCAGGTTGACGCCGATATCAATCCACTGCATGCAAACCTCAGCTGCGCGGCTTGCCTGTAGAACGTGGCTTGCTCTTGAAGTCACGCTTTGGGCGTGGCTTCAGGTTGCGATCCACTTCGCCAGATGGCAATGGCCAGGCACGAATCTGTAGCGCGACACCATTGACTTCGACGCTGGCAACCCGCGCCAGGGTGGCGTCATCCAGTTGTGGCAGATACACACCGGAGTGTTCACTGAACAACTTGATATGGCCGATTTGTGAGCGCTGTACGCCAGCATGGCGTACCAGAGCATCAACCAGCGGCTTTGGCATCAGGCCATTGCTGCGGCCACCCTGAACCTTGTACCGAACCAGACCGCTATCGCTGTCAGCATGGCGTTCCTGGCGAGGCGCGGCCTGGGGCAAGTCCTTGACCGGCTCCAGCAGTGTTTTCGCGCTGGGCAGCAAGGCCAACAGGGCAGAAGCCAGTTCAGCGGCTTCCATGTTGGTCAGTTCCATCAGGTCGGAAACCAGCTTGTCGCGCGTCGCAGTGCTCTGTTCACTGGCGGTGTTGATGCGAGTGGCCAGCTTCGCCAAACGACCACTTTGCACCGCATCGGCGCTCGGCAGGGCCTGGGCTTCAATTTTTTGCCCGGTTGCCTTTTCCAGTGCATGCAGCAGACGGCGCTCGCGTGGCGTAGCAAACAGGATTGCGGTGCCCTGACGGCCGGCACGACCCGTACGGCCGATACGGTGCACATAGGATTCGCTGTCATGCGGCAGGTCGTAGTTGAGTACGTGGGTGATACG
>SKFV01000326.1 GCA_007117785.1 Pseudomonas sp. | reverse complement strand
TACTGGAAGCCCTGATCCGCACCGGTTATCCCCACGGCCCCTATAGCTTGCCGGATGAATTGACCGGTTGGCGGCGCGAGCTGATGGGTGCAGAATTGCTCGAAGTGGCCAATAACTTTGCCGAGACATCCGCATGAAAGTCCCTTGCTCGATTTACCGCAGCACGAAAAAAACCGGTATGTACCTCTACGTCCCGCGCAGCAAGCCACTCAACGAGTTGCCCGAAGCGCTGATGCAGTTGTTTGGTCGGGGCGAACACAGTATGGATCTGGTACTCACTGAAACGCGCACCCTGGCCCGCGAAGACATCCACCAGGTGCTGGCCAATCTGCAGGAGCAGGGCTTTCACCTGCAAATGCCACCGGATGAAAAGCTGGATGACTATATCCAGCACCTGCCAGAGCATTTGCTGCGCTTTAATGATCCGGTGTAGGTTTTCTGGAAGACAGCACTGAAGTCTGTAAGCGGCATTGTCAGCCCCCTGCTCCGGACCGTTAGATGCCAGGGATGGCATCGAAGAGCGTACATGGGTGAGTCAAGCGAAGGCGAAGCACTGCTTCGCGCGCAGCCGAACGCCCGTCAATCTGTGATTGCGGGCCGGCCCGGAGGGTATTCACAGCGTGTCCGGAGCAGGGGGCTGACAATGCAGCAGGCACTTGCTCCACGGCTGCCTGGCTACTCCCCGCGATAAATACAACCGCAGGTACAGGTCTCGCGCAGGGTAATTTGGCTCAGTTCGGGTAGATCAGGCTTGAGTTTGTGCCAGATCCAGCGGGCAATCACCTCACTGGTCGGGTTTTCCAGCCCCGGCAGATCATTCAGGTAATTGTGGTCGAGCTGATCGTAGATCGGCTTGAAGATCGCCTTGATATCAGCAAAGTCGCGCACCCAGCCGGTATGTGGATCCATCGGCCCACTGATATGGATCGCCACCTGGAAGGAGTGGCCGTGCAAACGGCCGCATTTGTGCCCGGCGGGGACATTTGGCAAGCGGTGCGCTGCCTCGAAGGTGAATTCCTTGAAAATTTCCACGACACTGGGACCCTGGCTACCATCAAATGGGGCTGCAAGTGTACCCTAAAGCGGCCGCCAGCTAAATAATCACCGGAGAGCCAAATGGCTAAATTCAGCAATCCTGCGCGTCTGTTCGCCAGTGCCCGCCATCAGGCCGGCGCCTTGCTGCAGCGTCCGCTACGGATCGGCGTCACCGGGCTCAGCCAGGCAGGCAAGACGACCTTTATCACCAGCCTGCTCAATCAGCTGGAAAATCACCAGAAAGGCTTGCTGCGCCAACGCAAGCCCTTTGATCGGCTCTTGTCCGTGCACTGGCAGCGCGAAGGCACCGAACTCGCCTTTCCTTACCTGTCTGCCGTCCAGGCCCTCAGTAGTCAGCCGGCGCGCTGGCCGGACTCGACTAGCGACCTGACGCGAGTCGAGCTGGAGCTGCGCTATGCACCCGGCGGTTTGCTGGGGCCGGTGCAGGGCGAGCGCCTGCAGCGGGTGGAATTGATGGATTATCCGGGAGAGTGGCTGCTTGACCTGCCGTTGATGCAGCAAAGCTATGGCCAGTGGTGTGAACAAATGGCCAGTTGGCTGCAAAGCGAACCGCGAGTCAGTCTGATTGGCGATCTGGCTGCCCGTTTGCAGGCGATTGATCCGCAGGCGGCTGCTGACACCGTTGATTTGCATGCCCTGCGAGGGGAGTGGACGGCCTTCTTGCAGCGCTGCCGCGAAGCCGGTCTGGCGCGTAATCAACCGGGGCGTTTTCTGCTTCCGGGGCGCGGTATTGCCGAGGCCATGCTGGATTTTGTGCCCTTGCTGGCTGGTAATCAGCACAGTCATGCGGCGCCTGGCAGCGTATGGGCCGAGTGTCAGGCACGCTTTGACTACTACCGCGATTTCATCGTCAAAGGTTTTTACGATCAGCATTTCAGTCGTCTGGATCAGCAAGTCTTGTTAGTGGATATGCTCGGCCCCCTTGCCTCCGGACCTGAAGCGCTGGCGGATGTACAGGGCGCGCTGGATGACCTGCTGGGCAGCTTTCGCTATGGCCACGGCTCATTTTTCGAGCGTCTGTTCAAGCCACGGATCCGCCGACTGGCGCTTTGTGCGACCAAAGTGGACCAACTGACGGCCGAGCAGCAGCGAGATGTCCAGCAGTGTCTGGAGGATTTGCTCACGGATAGTCTGACGGCAGTCCGTCATGGTGGCGTTACGGTCAAGGGTTTCCCGCTGGCAGCTGTTCGCGCTACCCAGCAGGAGGGCGATACCCTGATTGCCGGACGGCGAGAAGATCAGCGCATGCTGCGTTATCGCCCAGCCGAGATTCCCGCGCATTTGCCACTGGATTTGCAGGTCGAGCCTATTACCTTGCCGCCACTGCGGCCGCCACCCGGTCTGCACCGCAATGAGATATTCCCCAATTACCGGATGGATCAACTGGTGGCCTGGCTGCTCGGGGAGAAGCCCTGATGGCGACGAAAGACAAAACTACCCGTAGCACGGTGCTGGATACCTGGGAGCAGCAGCAAGGTAGCCGAAGAGCGACCGAAATTCTGGAAGATCTCGAGGCGGATGCCTGGTCTGACCAGCCTGACCCGGTGCTATTACAGGCCACGGATGAACGCCTGGATGCCGCCGTTTTCAGCCCTTGGCCCAACCGCTTGTGGCGTCTTTTGCTGGTCCTGGTGGCGCTGGCAGCGGTCAGCCAATGGCTGAGCTGGACGCTTGCAGCCTGGGTCTGGCAGCCTGCTCTGGGCATTATCCTGGCAGGTCTGGGTAGTTTGCTGTTGGTGGTCGCGGCCCTGAGTTGGCGAGACCTCTATCGCCAGCGCCGCCGCTTGTCCCGCTTGCAGCAATTGCGCGAGCAAATGGAGCGGGCCCTGAGCGCGGAACACACTGGAATGCCGGCGCAGTGGTTGGCGGACTTGCGTCAGTTGTATCACGGCACGGTACTGCAGACTCCGCTGGAACAGACGCTGGATGGTCTTGACG
>SKFV01000026.1 GCA_007117785.1 Pseudomonas sp. | reverse complement strand
CGCTGCTCGGGTGAGCCGGTGATTGGCAGATCCAAGCCCCGTTTGATTTTTATCATACGAATAGCCTAATCACTGGTTGAAGACTTCGGCGGCTGGTGGCCAATGCAGCAAAGCGGGAACCCCGATATCGCAGCGCAAGGCGAATACGGAACCAGGGTGAAGTGACCACAGACCCCCACGAAAAATCCCGCTAAGTATAAAGATCAGGGGCCATAATGGCTACTCAAGCTCTTGGTTTTTTCAGGTTTTTCCCGTTTTTTCTGTTACACATTGCCACGACAGCCTGCTTGACGCGGATACCCGTTGCGATTGTAAATTGATCGCAAATGTAAACTGGAGAAACAACCATGCGCCACGCCCTGCTCGGCCTCAGCGTGATACTTTTCAGCCCGCTGTTACTGGCCAGCCAGCCTGATTTTCCCGAACGCATCGACGTTGATGAGCAGACACTGGTATTGCGTAACGAATCCTTGCTGCGCTACCTGTTTGTAGATGTCTACAGCGCTGCCCTGCTGACTCCTGCCAACGTCAGCCCCGCCACCGCCGTCAGTGAACGCAGCCCACTGCATCTGGAGCTCTACTACTACCGCAATATTGACCGTGACGATGTAATCAAGGCCGCCTGGGTTGCTCTCGAACGCCAGCATGACAGCGCCACCCTTGACCGCCTGCGACCAGAGATCGACGAACTGCACGCCACCTTTGGCGATATCGAATCCGGAGATCGTTACAGCCTGACCCTAAGCGACAACCAAGCCCTGAAACTGAAATACAACGGTGCGGTGGTCTTTACCAGCGACAACGAAGAACTGGCGCGTGCCTACGTGGGCATCTGGCTGGAAGAGAATGGCCTGTCGGACCGCTTGCGTCAGCGCCTGTTGGCTGAGCGCTGAACAGACAGTCCGAGCACAAAAAAGGCGCCCATAATGGGCGCCTTTTTCCATGCCGAGTGTTGGTTACTTGGGAAAAGCCGGCGGATTCACATCAGCCATGTCTTCCAGGATGCGCACAACCTGGCAGCTGTAACCGAACTCATTGTCATACCAGACGTAGAGAATGACACGATTGTCGTTGCAGATGGTGGCTTCCGCATCCACCACACCGGCATGGCGCGAGCCAACGAAGTCGGTAGAGACCACTTCCTGCGAGTTGGTGAAATCGATCTGCTTGTGCAGATCGGAATGCAGCGCCATATAGCGCAGGTAATCATTGACCTCGTCACGATCGGTCGACTTCTCCAGGTTCAGATTGAGAATCGCCATGGAAACGTTCGGGGTCGGTACGCGGATAGCGTTACCCGACAGCTTGCCACCCAGCTCCGGCAGCGCCTTGGCGACGGCCTTGGCAGCACCGGTTTCAGTGATAACCATGTTCAATGCAGCGCTACGGCCGCGGCGGTTACCCTTGTGGAAGTTGTCGATCAGGTTCTGGTCGTTGGTGTAGGAATGCACGGTTTCCACGTGACCGTTGACGATACCGTACTTGTCATTGATGGCCTTGAGCACCGGCACAATAGCGTTGGTGGTACAGGAGGCAGCCGATACAATCTTGTCTTCCGGCGTAATGGCAGCATGGTTGATACCATGGACGATATTCTTGATATCGCCCTTGCCCGGCGCCGTCAGCACAACCTGGCTGGCGCCCTGACACTGCAGGTGCTGGGACAGCCCAGCCTCGTCACGCCAGACACCGGTATTGTCGACGACAATGGCGTCCTTGATGCCGTACTGGGTGTAATCCACTGCCGAGGGATCCTTGGCATAGATGAACTGGATCTGTACGCCATTGGCAGTCAGGGTATTGGCTTCTTCGTCAATCGTTATGGTGCCCTGGAAGGAGCCATGTACCGAGTCACGGCGCAACAGGCTGGCACGCTTGGCCAGGTCGTTCTCCGCCCCTTTGCGCACCACGACAGCGCGCAGACGCAGACCATCACCACCACCGGTCTTCTCGACCAGGATGCGCGCCAACAGGCGGCCGATACGGCCGAAACCGTAGAGTACTACGTCACGACCCTGGCCACGGTCACCCTTCTTACCGATCACATCGGCCAGTTCCAAACGCAGGAAGCCGTCCAGATCACTGCTGCCGGATTTGCGATATTTGTCGACCAGGCGTGCAATATCAATCGAAGCCGGGCCCAGGTTCAAAGTCAGCAGCGCCTGGATGACCGGGTAAGTGTCATGCACGGACAGCTCGGTATCGTCGATCTGGCGGGCGAACCGGTGTGACTTGATAATGCTGATCACCGAACGGTTGACCAGACCGCGACCATAGATAGAGGTCACTACATTGTGCTCACGGTACAGTTTGCCGATCAGCGGAATCATAGCTTCAGCTGTGGCTTCACGGTCAGTCCAGTTTTCCAGACATTGCTCGAATTGAGAATCAGTCACGGCACATCCTTCCAAGTCGTGGGGTCCAAAGGGGGCAATATTATGCGTTTTCGTGTGAAATTAGGCAATAATTGCTGCCTGCTTTAGCCTCCTGTCTTTCCCCAACGACGACGCAAACAGGTAAACTCTCGGTTTTTCAGCAAGGAACACCGCCGCATGCCAGGCCACATCAGCCTCCTCCACGTCGACAGTTCACTACCGACCACCGGCAAGCAGACCTGGGCAGGACTGGCCGATGCTGCCCGCGCCTTGAACATCGCCGAGGCTGCCGCACAGCATCAGGGCCTGAGCCTGGTCATCAGTCGTGACAGCGCTGAAGCCGATCAACTGGAACGCGAACTGCGCTTTTTTGCCCCGATGTTGCCGGTACTGAGTTTCCCCGATTGGGAAACCCTGCCCTACGATCGCTTTTCCCCGCACCAGGACATTATTTCCCAGCGTTTGCGCACCCTGCATCAATTGCCGAGCGTGACCCAGGGTATCCTGGTCGTACCCATGACCACCTTATTGCAGCGCACCCCGCCACGCAGCTTCCTCGGTGGCTCGGTCCTGCTGATGGAGGTTGGCCAACGCATTGATATTGAACAGATGCGACGTGAT
>SKFV01000148.1 GCA_007117785.1 Pseudomonas sp. | reverse complement strand
TGGCACCGGCCCAGCGCGAGCGCTTGGCCAGGCCTGCGAGTCTGGAGGGCAAGGTCGTTGGCCTGCTGGATATTTCCAAGCCACGCGGCAATGTGTTTCTCGATCGGATCGAGGAGCAATTGAGCGGCATGGGTATCGAGGTAAAGCGTTACGCAAAGCCGACTTTTACCCGTATCGCGCCGACCGAACTCAAGCAGCAGATGGCTGCTGAGGTTGACCTGCTGGTTGAAGGTCTGGCCGACTGAGGGTCGTGCACGTCGTGCTGTATGCATGACATCGCCGATCTGGAGTCACGTCAGATCCCGGGAGTAGGGGTTGCCTCCAGTGAATTTGTTGAAGCTGCGGCTCTGCAGTCCAGAGCGCTGGGTTTCGATCCAGCCATGGTCTTTGTGCCGCACCCGATTCAGGACCGAACCGACGCAGAAATGCACGCCCTGGCAGACAATGCCCTGGACGAGATTTTGCGCCTGCTGCGCGCCGAGGCGCCTGCCGACCAGTAACGCAAATGGCCGAGATGGAACTCGGCCTTCCCAGGTGCTGCATCTTTCCCGGGAGTGTCGAGCTCCTGCTCGACAAAACGGGCACGGCATGCCGTGCCCCTACGGCAGGGGGAGCGCTGCGGCTTTTATAGGGGTTGCGCATGGGTGATCTTGTGCGACCGCCCGCGGTTGATAAGGCCTTGGCCTGGCCGGGTATGCAGATACTGGTCAAGGATCACGGTCGCGCACTGGTAGTGGATGCCTTGCGATCCGGCCTTGAGCAGTGGCGTGCCGGTGAAATAACCGATGAATGCGCGCTGACTAGCTTCGTTCAACGGCAGATCGAACGCCTGCTGGCACCCTCCATACGGCCGGTGTTCAACCTGACCGGCACTGTGCTGCACACCAATCTAGGCCGTGCACCGCTGCCACCCGAAGCCATCGAAGCGATGACCGCCGTGGCTGCTGGCGCGAGCAACCTGGAATATGATCTGTCCAGTGGCAAACGCGGTGATCGTGATGCTCATGTGGAAGACTGGATTTGCCGGCTGACCGGCGCAGAAGCGGCAACGGTCGTCAACAATAACGCCGCCGCCGTGCTCTTGGTGTTGAATGCATTGGCACAGCGCCGCGAAGTCATCGTGTCGCGCGGTGAGTTGATCGAAATTGGCGGTTCCTTTCGCTTGCCCGACATCATGACCCGCGCCAACTGCAAACTTCATGAAGTCGGCACCACCAACCGCACCCATGCCAGAGATTATGTCGAGGGCATCACTGCGCGTACCGGTTTACTGCTCAAGGTTCATACCAGCAATTACGCTGTAGCCGGCTTCACCAAGAGCGTGACCGAAGCCCAGCTCGCGGCCATCGCTGCTGAACACCAGGTGCCCCTGATGGTCGATCTGGGTAGTGGTTCGCTGATTGATATGCAGGCGTTAGGTTTGCCGGCAGAGCCCGTGGTCGGGCAGATTCTGGCTCAGGGTGTGGATGTGGTGACCTTCAGCGGCGACAAGCTGCTGGGCGGCCCGCAGGCCGGTATTATTGCCGGGCGCGCCGATCTGATTGCCCGCATTCGCAAGAGTCCACTGAAACGCGCACTGCGCTGTGACAAGCTGACACTGGCGGCATTGGAAGCCGTGCTGCAGATCTACAGCAACCCGGATACGCTGGTTAAACGCGTGCCGACACTGCGTTTGCTGACCCGCACACAATCGGAGATCGAACAGACTGCCACAGCGCTGCTGCCGGCCTTGCAGGCGTGGGCTGGAAATGATTTCAGTGGCAACATCCACCCGGTTCACAGCCAGATCGGTTCCGGCTCATTGCCGCTGGAGCTATTGCCCAGTGCAGCCGTGCGCCTGCGCAGTAGCAGCACCAACAAACGCCAGCGCAGCCGGCAGTTACGTGAACTGGCCGAGCGTTTGCGCCAGTTGCCACAGCCGGTGATCGGTCGCATTGCCGATGACAGCCTGCTGCTGGATTGCCGTTGTCTGGAGTCCGCCGATGACCTGATTGCCCAGTTCCACAATGAACGGGCGCAGCCGCAAGCATGATTATTGCCACCGCCGGCCATGTCGATCATGGCAAGACCACCCTTATCCAGGCGCTGACAGGTAAAAACACCGACCAGTTGACTGAAGAGCAACGCCGCGGGCTGACCATCGACCTGGGCTTTGCCTGGCGGCATGATCCGGCAGCCGGCGCCATTGCCTTTGTGGATGTGCCAGGACATGCCCGCTTTATTCGTACCATGCTTGCAGGGCTGGCTGGGGCCGATGCGGCCTTGTTGGTGATTGCAGCCGATGAAGGCCCGATGCCGCAAACCCGTGAGCATCTGGCACTGCTGGATCTGCTGGGTATTGCGCAGGGCATGGTGGTAGTCACAGCGATTGACCGGGCCAGCAGCGAACAACGCGCAGCGACACGGCAAACCGTGATTGAGATGCTGCAAGGCACAACGCTCGCCAGTTGCTTGCTGCTGGAAGTGTCGGCCATAACGGGGCAGGGCATTGATGACCTGCAACTGGCCATTGCTGAATTTGCACAGGCGATGCCGGCACGGCACAGTTCAGGCAATCCACGCTTTCTGGTGGACCGACGTTTCAGCGTGACCGGCAGTGGGTGTGTTGTGACCGGTACCCTGCTGAATGGCGAGCTGCACACCGACAGCCAACTATGCCTGACCCCCCATTCCAGTAACGTGCGGATTCGCGGCATGCAAAGAGACGGGCAAGCGATTACTGCGCTGAAAGCCGGCCAACGCGCTGCGCTGAATCTGACTGGCGAACTGGATGCAGACCATCCGCAACGCGGTGACTGGTTGCTGGCCCCAGCGATGCACCAACTGACCGATCGCCTGGATATTTCACTGCGTCTGTTAGCCGACGCCAAGCTGCATCGCGGTACTCTACAGGTACTTGCCGGCGCTGCCGCCAGCAGTGGCCGCGTGGTATGGCTCGACGAGTCGGCCGGTCTGGCCCAGGTGCTGCTGGATCAAAGCCTGCATGCCATTCAGGGCGATGCCG
>SKFV01000169.1 GCA_007117785.1 Pseudomonas sp. | reverse complement strand
TGTCATCCTGGGCGTTGCCCTGTGGGCATTATTCCCTGTCAGGTTGCTGGCTCAGTCTGCTGTTGTCGAGCGTTACCAGCACGCGCTTGATGGTGCGCTGATCGAGGTTCAAGAAGCCATTACCGAGCTGGGCACTGTGCTGGATCGGGCAGCCCGGCACCCTGGTTTTATGACCGGTGATCTGTGGAATATACCCAGTGGGCTTTACACCGATGAGTATTACTGGGTGCTTACCAACCGCTACCCCTTTGCGCCTTTCTGGGAGCGTGCCGTCAATTCGCGGATGAGCTCGGGTAACTTTGCGGCGCATCAGGCCAACTATCGTCGGGTCATCAGTGGCGTCGACCTGTTGCCTGGCCATGGCAGTCTGCGCGTGCATGCGGGCATGCTTGAGTCGTGGCCGGGGTTTCCGGGTGGTGAGCAGAGCCCCATGATACGTGCCAACCTGCCAGAAGGCCTGCTTAATCATATTCAGCGGCAGTTGCAAGGACGGTTACAGGCGGCTGGTCTGAACCGGCTTGCGCCGGCTGATCAAGCAGCGCTCTCACACGCATTGGAACGCGATAGCGGGTTACAGCCATTGCTCGACACCTGGGTTCAAAAAGTCTATCTCGATGGCCTGGATAAGCTGTATAGCCAACGTGTCAGTTTTGGCAACCTGCCACTGGCGGAGCGTCAACAAGCGGGTGTCATCGCCTGCCTGGAAACGCCAGATGATGCCTACCAGCCGGCCCGTCAGCGTGCCTTGCTGGCAGCCTGTGACAGCCAGCATCTGTTGTCCAGTGTGTATGCAGCCTATCGACTGGACAGTGACAATCATCGCAATACGGTGCACGAGCTGTTCCGTGATCAGGCACTGAATATTCGCTTTGACTTGAGTTACGAGCCCTTTGTAATTTCCGGCTATGCC
Source organism: Pseudomonas sp. (assembly GCA_007117785.1). Classification (GTDB taxonomy): domain Bacteria; phylum Pseudomonadota; class Gammaproteobacteria; order Pseudomonadales; family Pseudomonadaceae; genus Halopseudomonas. The sequence goes on along the minus strand of SKFV01000169.1, from coordinate 10,346 downwards.
GATGAACGTCAGCGTTTCAGCCAGCTCTATGATCTTGAGCAGCTCTTGCAGGCTCAGGTTGCAGCGGGTCGTGCGCGGGAAGAGCAGCACGGCAGCTGGCGGCTGTTCATTGACGCAGAGGTGGGTGACGACTATCCCGGTGTCATCGCTGTTGACTTTGACAGTGGCGCAGGGTTCTGGATAACGCCTTTGTTTATGGCACGTGGTGATATTTCCGAGCAGGTTGAGCGGATCAATACAGCGATTCAGAGCGCTTTTTTACTGAGCCGCGAAGCCTTTGACGTCATGCTGGATGAATTTCTTCATCAATATACGGCTGGAGAGGCTGGTGGCGCGGCGCACACCGATGGCTTTTAAACCCGCCTTGTTACTTGTACTGGCCAGCGCTCTGTTGGCCGGTCCAGTTCAGGCTTATGTGTTCCCCGACGAGTACCGGCTTTCAGTGATTCTGGACGACGGCCGTTATCGGTTCCCGGCGCAGTACCTGATCAGCGTTTCTCATGATCAGGTCACTCAAGGGCGCGTTGACTACCCCAGTTTGCGCTGTGTTGCGCAACTGCTGCCGCAGCCGCTGGAGACGGCGGGTGTGCTGCTGGAGGAAACCTTGGTTGGCCAGCGGCCGCTGTGCGCACCGCGTCAGGTGCAGTTGGAGTTTCTGCTGTCCGAGGCTCTGCCGGTAGACGCTGAGTATGTGCGTCTGACGCCGGCCAGCGGTGAGCAGCTTCGGAGTGTCGACAGCTACACCTTTCAACCCACTGCCGCCAGTCGCTTCCTGCTTGCGCAGCAGCTGATGAGTCCGACTTCCTTGAGTGCAGCCCGTCCAGATCAGGCCCTGGACTATCTGGCAGTCCAGTTACAACCGGGCGCTATTGAGCATGCACTGGTTGATCAACTGTTCCAGCAGGCGATGAGTGTGCCACCGCCTGAGTGGAGTCTGCGTCTGCTGCTGCCCTACCCCAGTCACTCGCAGCATCGCCGGTTGACCGACAACTGGCTGGCTGATCTGGCCAGGCAGCCGTGGCAAGCAGAGCCTGACCCCAGACAGCAAGCCGTGTTCAGTCGCCTGACAGCCGCAAGGCTACCCGAATCACAACTGGACACCTGGCAGCAGGCCTTGCAGGCTGAGCGGCGTCAGCGCGTGCTGCTAGGCAATGATCGGCAGCAGCTTGAGGCGTTTGTTGCTGCCCATCCGGCGGATACCGAGGCACAAGCGACCTTGTTGGCACTCTATCGAGCAGAGAACAGCTTTGCTGGCTCGATGGCCGCTTTCGCCCTGAAGGGTGAGGCGGATGATATCCGCCGTGCGCTAGAGCAGGCAGTGACCCCCACGGAGGTGGCCCAAGCCGAGCAAACGCTGGTGCGTCAGGTACCTTTTGATCGGTTGTTCCGTCTGGCGCTGAGTGAGCGGCAAGACAGCCCCTTGCGCACGGCCAATCAGTCAGCATTGCTGCACAGCATGACGGCGCAAGTAAAGGATATTGAACGCACAGTGCGTCTCGCCATGCGGGAAGATAGTCCTTTACAGCTGGAACAAGCGGAATTGCGTGTGCAGATTGATTTTGTTGAGCACTTTGATTACCAGCCAGCCCTTAAAGGGCGTGACGAGGATATCCTGCAGCAAAGCCTGACCTTTCATCTGCATCCGGGTAACGCCTGGAGCGATGAGCAAACCTTGATGTTCAGCGCAGTGCCTGTGCATGGCACGTTCCGACCCGGCGGTGTGGGTGCACTGAATCTTCTGGGTGGTTTTTTGGGCGGTCCTGAACTTACCCCTGATGCGCTCGATGTTGAGTTCACGCTGCAGGGCAGCCGGCTGGAATACCAGATAGGTGCATGGGAATGATGATCAAATACGGCAGCAGGGTATTCAGCGGCGTGCTACTGACGGTTTTGTTCAGTGCTTCGGTTGTTGCTCTCGATATTGATGCCTTGCTGGCGCCCGCCACGGAGCCTGAGGTGCGTGTCCTCGAGCAAACGCGTATTACCGCGGCAGAGCGCGATGCGGCAGACGCCTTGAACCGTCAGCAATCACCAGGTCGTTCGTTAATGGATAGCGCGGGTGCATCCATGGCCAGGAGCCTGAGTGAAGGTTTGGCACGTGATCGGGAGCTTGCGGGCGCAGATTATGACCGTTGTCTGGCACTGGTACACCAGCAGGCAGCCCATCGCGCCTGTATCCGCGACACTGCAGCGTTGCGCAGCATGGGGAATGCCGGCCTGGCTGCGGTCTATGCTATCGAGAACCGTTGTGATCTGTTGGCGGGTATTGATCGCCAAGGGCTATACGGGTTGTGCCTGCGTCCGCAAGCCAGCAGCTGCGCTGGGCTGAATGCCAGTCAGGCCGTGCGTGATGCCTGTTACAGCTGCAATGGCGATAACCTCTGGCTGCGGGTCTATGCCGCAGCCAACGTTGCGGTTACCTGTTACCGTTAAGTCTGATAACAGTTTCAGCTATTCATTTTCAATAAGCCACCGCGCAGGCTGGCGACCTTGTCTCTGCCCTGCTCTTTCAGGATGCTGACGGCCATGGCCGAGCGGCGGCCTGAGCGGCACAGGGTGATTACCGGCTTGTCATCGGGGACTTCGCTGACCCTATCGCGCAGCTGGCCAAGAGGGATGTGCTGGGCCTTGAGGCCTTGCGGGCATTCGCCTTCGATGACTTCATCGGGCTCACGCACATCCAGTACGCTGACCGAGGGCTGGTTCTGGATCAGCCACTCCGGCTCCACTTCGGGTACGCCGGCGAAGGTGATGCGCAGGTCGGCCCAGTCGGCCTCAGCGGGTACCTGGCCGTCTTCCGGGCAGCCGCTGCGCAGGTTGGCGGGTACGGCTTCATCGATTTTTTTCGGGTGCGGCAGTTGCATGGCTTTCATGTAGCCAACAAAGTCGGTTTCATTGGCCTGGCCGCCAACGCGGGCGTTGAACTGTTTTTCCTCGCCAATGGTGCTTTGGGTGCGGCCGTTGTAGTCATGCGCAGGGAACACTGCGCAGTTGTCTGGCAGGCTGAACAGCTGCTCGGTGATCGAGTGATACAGGGTGCTGGCGTTGCCTTGCTGAAAGTCGCTGCGGCCACAGCCACGGATCAGCAAGGTATCGCCGGTAAACACCATCGACTGGTCACTCAGGACATAGCTCATGCAGCCATCGGTATGCCCGGGTGTGGCACGGGCTTCGAGTTCTACCCCTTGTACGCCGAAGCGCTGGCCGTGCTGCAGCGGGAGGTCGACGTGTTCGGCATTGATCGCTGCGGCCGAGGCAATGGCACAGCCGGTTTTCTGCTTGAGTAGCCAGGCAGCGGTGACATGGTCGGCATGTGCGTGGGTGTCTACTACCAGCTTCAGGCTCAGGCCCAGTTCCTGTAGCAGCGCCAGATCACGTTGCACTTGCTCGAACACCGGGTCGATCATCAGTGCCTGCTGGCTGCTTTCATCGGCAAGCAGGTAGGTATAGGTTGAGGAGGTGGCATCGTACAGTTGGCGAAATAGCATGAGTTCTCCGTAAATAGTGACTTGAGGAGTGGGCACAAGCAGCAAGTTCCGGGTCTGATTGAGCCCGGGCTCCTTAATACGCTCTTAATCTATAGCAGCTCCAATACTCCCATAGGTATCATAGTGCCCAGCATATTAGATATTTTAGGTCTATGCATAGAACGATTAGGAATATAGGCTGGTGCAACCATTCTTTAGCACAAAGGAGGTCGAGTGCTGTCAACCGAACTGGGTTTTTTGGCGTTATCCACCGAGCGCGTTCTGGCTGCGCTGGCCTTTGCTCTGGCCTTGCTGGTCGGCTGGTTGGCTGGACGCGGACGCAATGTCAGTGTAGTCGATCTGCTCAGCAGCATGTTGCTACTGGCGCTGGTGGTAGCGCGGTTGAGTTTTGTGCTCTTCTATCATGAGCATTATCAGTTGTTCAGCCTGGGCTGGCTGGATATCCGTGATGGCGGTTTTCTGGTCTGGCCGGGGCTGGTGGCGGCAGCGCTCTATGGGGGGTGGCGCGCCTGGCAGTTGGTAGCAGTGCGGCGACCATTATTGTTGGCCTCGGTAGTCGGTGGCGGCTTCTGGTTGCTCAGTCTGGGCGCTTTTACCCAGTTGCAGCAAAGCCAGCAAGTACCGGATCTGAACTTTTACAGCCTGGCCGGCGCGCCGCTGCAATTGACTGATATCGAAGGCCCGCTGGTGGTGAATATCTGGGCCACCTGGTGCCCGCCCTGTCGCCGCGAGATGCCAGTGCTGCAACAGGCGCAAGAGCAACAGGAGGGTGTGACTATCGTCCTGGTCAATGCCGGTGAGAGTACCGCCGAGATTGCCAACTTTCTCACCTCACAGGGGCTGGAGCTGGATAACCTCTGGCGTGACCCCAGCAATGCCCTGGGTCTTGCAGTCGGGTCTCGCGCCTTGCCGACGACCCTGTTCTACCACAGCGACGGCAGTCTGGCCGATGCGCACCTCGGTGAACTGTCTGCCGCGGGCCTGCAGCGGGCCATCGAGCGCCTGCGTTAGGCCGATGCGGCGGCACCAACCCAGTGCATTGATCCCCGTTCTGGTGCGGCATTCGAGTTGCTGACACTAGCAAGCCTTCTGGGGCGGGCTTTATGTACTGGCATGAATTTCGCTTGAATAACTGATACAAACGTAGCCGGGACGACCCGGCCGCTGGCTTTGTTAACCGCCAGCGCCTTTCTCTGGACGACCAGACAACTCAGCCAAGCTGTTCGGAGGTTGCCTTGTCTGCACACACTGCTTTTACCCGTCTCCCTGTCGTGGATATCCAGGGCCTTTACTCCACCGATCCGGCGGAACGTCAGGCAGCCGCAGACCAACTGGGTGATGCCGCCCGTGCGGCCGGGTTCCTGTATGTCACCGGGCACGGTGTTGCTCCATCCCTGATTGCCGGATTACGCCGTCAGACCGAAGCCCTGTTTGCCTTGCCGCTGGAGCAGAAACAGCGTTTTCATATCGATCAGTCGGCCAATCACAGTGGTTATGTGCCCCAGGGTGAGGAAGAGGTGTACCCCGGGGTAATCGATTACAAGGAAGCCTACGACATCAATAATGACCTCGGCCGCGATGATCCGCGTCCGGTGCTGGGGCGCACGCAATGGCCTGACTGCCCGGAGTTGCCGGGTTTTCGTGCCGAGGTGGATGCCTACTATCAGGCGGCGCTGGAGTTGGGCAATGTACTCTTCCGTGGCTTTGCCCTTGCTCTGGGGCTGGAAGAAGACCGCTTTACCCGGCATATCACCACGCCGCCCAGCCAGTTGCGGCTAATCCACTACCCCTACAACCCGGATGCACCGGCAGATCGGCCCGGTATTGGCGCACATACCGATTACGAGTGCTTCACTATTCTGCTGCCGACAGCGCCGGGCCTGGAAGTGCTCAATGGCGCCGGTGAATGGATTGATGCACCAGTACTGCCGGGCGCCTTTGTGATCAATATCGGCGACATGCTTGAGGCGCTGAGCAATGGTGAGTTCGTGGCGACCCAGCATCGGGTGCGCAAGGTGGCGGAAGAGCGTTACGCCTTCCCGCTGTTCTGCAACCTGGATTACGACACCCTGATCGAGCCCTTGCCGGAATTTGTCAGCGCCGAGCGTCCGCCCCGCTACCCGCCACTGGTGTGCGGAGAGCATCTGTTTGCGCAAACTGCGCAGACCTTCAACTACCTGAAAGCCCGGGTCGCCAGTGGCGAGCTGAAACTGCCGGATGCTGCGCGTCCCGTGTCCAGCTTTGGCCAGCGTGCGGAGGTTAAATGATGCAGCTGAATCAACTGCTTGCCGAACTGCCCGCGACGACTGACAGCAAGGTTCCGGACTGGATGCTGGGCTGTTTTCGGCGCCGTTGCATCAGCTTTGCCAATGGGTTGAGTGATGATCAGACGCAGGTGTACTGGCTGCAATGTGGCGGCTTTACCCTCGACTTGCGATTGCCACCGGGGCCGGAACCGCTGGCGATCAAGGCCTGGAAAGACTACAGCGCGGACGAGCTGGCTCTGCTGGCTGCCCGTGAGGGCTGGCAGGCCGACACCCTGTGGGATGGCCAGGCGCTGGCCTGGGAAGGCGGCGTCAGTCTGCAGTTGCACAACCCCTGGCCGGAGCCAGCCTTGTTGCAGCGTATCGGCAATTGCATGATGGAGTTTGCGCCCAGCGGTGCCTATGTCGAGGATTGGCGCTTGCAGCCCCCCGGGCCCGGACCCCTGGTGGGTTTGCGTCTACTGGAAGAACGTGACGCTGCCGGTCATGTCCGCCATCAGGGTGGTGGACTGATTATCGCCGGCGAGATGGCTGCGCTGGTGCGGGGTCGCGCCAAGCCGGTTGTCGCCGAGGGGCGCCTGCCGGCCACAGTTGCAGCCCTGGTGGGTCAGGCTGAACCGCTGGCCAGCCTCTTTGGTTGTGATATTGCGCTGGCGCGCGGCGACTGGCAGCAGGGTTACCAGGTTCAGCGCACGACCCATCCGGCGCGTCAGGGTCAGCCCTTGCTCAGCTTGCAGGGTTTCAGTTGGCTGGAGGATGCACCGGGGCAGTTGCTGCAACGCTGTGAAGAAAACGGCGAGCAGATCGAACGGCGCTGGCTGCTGGATACCTGGCTGCCGGATTGGCAGCCACTGGCCGCCACGGCCCAGCCCCCGGCAGCGGCAGACTGGTTTGAGCAGGAGTCCGCTACCTTGACCCGCTGTCTGCAACGTCTCGACTAGGCCATGAGTGGACTTGCTCGGCCCGCTGGTCAAAATAGGCCCTGATCTGTGGTTCAAAGGCGGCCCAGGTCTCGGCGGGCAGATACTCGGCATACAGGCTGAGCAACTGCTCGAGGGCGAGTGGTTCCTGCAGCAGCTCGCGAATCGCCTGATCCAGCCGCTCGGCCATGCTGCGACCCCAGTCACTGCCGGAACAGTAAATGCCGGATACCACCAGCTCCATTTCTTCCGCGAGCGGCAAGCTGACCAAGGGTATCGGGGTTTGCAACTGCTGACTCACCGCACGGGTGATGGTGGCAAACTCGAAGGTCAGGTCGATGCGCCCGTGGCTGACCATCAGCAGCAGGTTTTCCCCGCTCAGACTGCCGCTGATGCGTTCGGCGCGCCCCAGTGGTTCAGCTGCACCCAGCCAGGCCTGAATCAACGGCGGGTAGGTCCGAAAGGCAGATACGGCGGCGTTAAAGTCCGTGGTGTCGAGCAGGTCACTGAGCACCAGACGGCCGCCGCGCAGCGGAAACTGCTCGATCTGGTCATAGCGCACCACCGCCTGAATCGGTGTGCTGACCAGAAAGGGAACAAAGTAGGCGTAACGGTCGGTGTCCGGTCGCTGGAACAGGGGCGTCGAGCAAAACTCCAGGCCGCGCTCCATATCCCGTTGCTGGCGCAAGCGGTTGGCCAGGCGGTAATCAGGCTCTAGCTCGGGCATGCGCTGCATCAACTGTCGCAGTGCGAGCATGGTGATGCCGTCGGTGGGTTCGCCCTCCACCACATTGACGATCCCGGGTATGGGCCAGACGGTCCACTTCAGTTGCTCGGCCTGGCTCAACGGGCTGATCAACAGGCAGACAAACCCTATCCAGAGCGGTCGGCAGCAAGAAGGCATGGACGACGCAAGCATCGGCTGTTCTCAAGTTGGGCAGGTGGGGTGACAGCCATGTCGGTGTTATTGCGCCAGTATAGCTTCTATTGCAGCCACTGCAGCCAGAGCAGGGTCTGTCGCCGCGCAGCTTCCTGACCAATGGTGCGCAGCCGCACAGCTTGCCCGGGCGCGCACTGCGCCAACCGGGCGACTGCCAAGGGGGTCAATGCGCCGATACGCGGATAGCCACCAATGGTCTGGCGGTCCTGCAACAGGATGATCGGCTGACCGTCTGCAGGCACCTGAATGCTGCCAAGCGGAATAGCGGTCGAGACCAGCCCGGGGCCTTGATAGACCAGCCCGGGACCGGTCAGACGCACCCCCATGCGGTCGGCCCGGTTATCGACGGACCAGCTGTGATTGGCCACAGCGAACAGGCTGTGACCGGAAAACCGCGCATACTCGGCGGCAAAGAGCACAGACAGTAGCGCTGGCGCGGACAGGTCGAAATAATCGCCAGGATTCAAGCCGGCGGGATCCGGGCGACGCGACCCCGCTACCAACTGATCCTCTACCTGCAAGCTGCGACCATCCCCCAGGAGACCGCCGAGTCGCTCGCGACTGACAGTAGCACTGGCGCCCAGCAGATGCGGGGCCTTGAACCCATCAGGCGCAGCCAGGTAGCCCCGAACGCCGGTGCGCGGCGTCTGGCAATCCAGTTGCTGGCCGGCACGCACGACAAAGCTGCTGTTGTGCACAACCGGTTCACCGTCCAGGGTTGCGTCCAGGTCGGCACCGCACAAGGCCAGGGTGGTGTCCTGCTCTGCCCGCACGCTGAAGCCGCCCCAGGGGATTTCCACCACGCAGGCGTCTGGCGCATTGCCCAGCAGGCGATTGGCCTGACCGGCTGCCACCCAGTCCAGCGCGCCGCCCTGGGTCACCCCAAGGTGCCGGCAACCGAAGCGCCCGCCATCCTGCAGCTGCGCCAGGCCAAGGGTTTTCACTACCCGTAACAGCGTCATTGCGGCGCCTCACAGGGCGTTGGGTCGCCACCCAGGCGGATAAATTCAGCGCGATCGACCGGCATCAACTGCACCTGATCGCCCGGTTGCAAAAGGCTGAAGGGCGGCGTATGCGGGTCGAACAGCGACAAGGGCATGCGTCCGAGCAGGTGCCAGCCTCCGGGTGATGGTAGCGGGTAAATGGCGGTTTGCCGCTCGGCAATGGCCACACTGCCTGCCGGCACATGCTGACGGGGTGTCGCCAGACGCGGCAAGGCCAAGGCCGGATCCAGCAAGCCGAGGTAGGCAAAACCGGGGGCAAAGCCCAGCGCAAAGACCTGATAGAGTGGCTCGCTGTGCCGGCGTATCAGTTCACTCTGACTACACCCCAGCTGTTGCGCGACTGCCCGCAAGTCAGGCCCCACATCGGGGTCATACCAGACCGGTAGCTGATGCTGCCGGCCCTCGCTGGCTGTGGTGGGTTGCAGGCCCTGCAGGGCTTCACAGGCCCAGGCGCGGGCCTGGCATTCGCTCAGCTGCACCAGGTCATAGTGGACGAGCAGCGTGGTGTAGGCGGGCACCAGATCAATCAGGCAGTGACCAAAACGCTGGCGCAGGGCCTGATCGGCAGCCATCAGCCAGGGCATTATATCGGGGTCAATCGCATCAGCCAGATGCACACAGAGCGCATCCACCGCGACCCGCTCGATACGGGGTGTCATGGCTGCGACAAGCTGTCCAATGACTGGCGGATCTGGCGCACAACCGCGACCGACTGCGGATTATCGCCATGCACGCAGAGGGTATCCACCGGCAGCTGCAAGGCACTGCCATCGCTGGCGCGCAGTGGTTCACCGCGGGCCAGGGTCAGTGCCTGCGCGAGGATCTGTTCGGGCTCGTGCAACACTGCCCCGGGCTGGCTGCGAGGCGTCAGCAGGCCTTCTGGTGTGTAAGAACGATCGGCAAAGGCCTCCAGCCACAGGGTCAGTCCGTATTCAGCCGCAATAGCCTGGACCTCGGCGTTGTCACGCCGGGCCAGCAGCATCAGCGGCAACTGCCGGTCATAGGCGGCGCAGGCAGCCATCACCGCGCGTAGCAGCTCGGGCTGGCGCAACATATCGTTGTACAGAGCGCCATGAGGCTTCAGGTAGGCAACCCGGGATCCTTCCGCGCGGCAGATGGCATCCAGGGCGCCGAGCTGGTAAAGCACCAGGTCCTCGACCTCTTGGGGCGAGCAGGCCATCGAGCGCCGACCGAAACCGACCAGATCCGGGTAGGCCGGGTGGGCGCCAATCTGTACCCCGTGCTGCACCGCCAGCTGAACGGTGCGGCGCATGGTACTGGGGTCCGAGGCATGAAAACCGCAGGCGATATTGGCGCAGTCGACATAGGGCATGACCTCATCATCCAGGCCCATCACCCAGGGGCCCAGGCTTTCACCCATATCGCAGTTAAGCAGGAGTTTTTTCATGTCCTGATTGTTGCGCAACTTGGCGGACAAGGCCAGTCGCTGCGCAACCCGGTGGTGAACCTGTTGGCCACTACATGGTCATAGCCTATGCCCATTCTCTTTCTCGCAGGTGGTTGAATCATGCGTGCTTTTGCTTTGCTTGCCGTATTCGCGCTCTTGCTGGGTTGCCAGGCGACCAGCACGGTGCAACGTGACTACAACCCGTCGCACTCCTTTATGGATTACCAGTTTTGGGACTGGGCTGATCCGGCCGTAGAGTTTCGCCCGCAGGGTGACCCGCGCATCGCGTCGGATATCACCGCCAACCGGATTCGTGAGTCAG
>SKFV01000277.1 GCA_007117785.1 Pseudomonas sp. | reverse complement strand
TGACGTGGCCGCCACCGGGCAAGTTGCCGCTGGTAACCGCATCGGCCGGCAGGTCCTGGTAACTGGCTGGCTGCATCTTTTCTGCTGCGGGCAAGTTGATCCACAGCTGAAAACCGCGCATACGGCCACTGTTTTGCTGCGGCATTTCAGAATGAATGATGCCACGGCCGGCCGTCATCCACTGTACGCCGCCGGGCTCGAGCAACCCCTGATTGCCCATATGGTCTTCATGCAGCATACGACCTTCGAGCATATAGGTTACCGTCTCGAAGCCGCGGTGGGGATGGGCTGGAAAACCGCCAATATAATCGGCAGCCGAATCAGAGCCGAATTCATCCAGCATCAGAAAGGGATCGAAGCGCTCGGGGCCCTGGCCACCAAATACGCGGGTGAGCTTGACGCCATCGCCATCCGAAGCGGGGCGGCCAACAAGCTTTTCTACCAGGCTGCGGGTTTGAACAGTCATGCAAACCTCCTCGGTCAGCGGAGCCGGCGGAACTGCCGGCTCTGATCATGACTGCAGTTTAAGATTAAATTTTTTGCAGGAATAGTAGAAAAAAGTGAAGCTTTGTATCAGTTAATTAGATGTTTATCCGACTCACTGGCCGCTGGCTTCCGCTTCCAGCTTCTCCACTTCCTTGATGATACGGTCATAGGCTTCGCAGGCCGTATGACCGCTTCGCGTAGGGTCTTCAACCTGCAGCTCGATCAGTCGCTCATTGATGCGTTGCAGCATCTCGGCATCACCGTAGGCAACACGGTCCAGGGTGGCTGCCAGTTCGGCGCCTTTTTTCATGGCATCATCAGATGTGCATTCGTCGGCCATGGCCGGCGCTGCAGCCAACAGGCTGCAGCTCAGGAGGGTCGCAAGCAGAGGGCGTTTCATAAGGGTATTCCTCGGATGTATTCCCCTTCATGGTAGCTGCACACGGGTCAGCTTCCAAGCAGTCAGGCTCAGACCAGAGCCTCGCGTACCTGAATCAGACGCATGGAGTTGGTGCCACCACGGGAATTGTACACATCGCCCTTGGTGAGAATGACCCAATCCCCCGGTTGCACTAGTTCGCGCCCGAGCAGGGCTTCAATCGCAAACTGGTCAACCTCGCTGGAAGGCATTTCCGTCGGGTTGAACGCCACCCCGGTCACCCCGCGCAGTAACGCGGCGCGACCCAGCGTATGCGGGTGCGGTGACAGGGCGAAGATACGCACGGCAGAACGGATGCGTGACATGATCAGGGGCGTGTAGCCACTTTCGGTCAGGCTGATAATGGCGGTTACGCCAGGGAAGTGGTTGCCTGCGTACATGGCAGCCAGCGCGATGGTTTCATCGCAGCGAGTGAATTCCTGATACAGACGGTGCCCGGACTGCTGGTTGCTCGGGTGTTTCTCGGCACCCAGGCAGATGCGGTCCATGGCCTTGACGGCGTCGATCGGGTAACTACCAGCGGCGGTTTCACCGGACAGCATGACGGCATCGGTGTAATCCAGAGTGGCATTGGCCACATCGGAGACTTCGGCGCGGGTTGGCAGCGGGCTGTGAATCATCGATTCCATCATCTGGGTTGCCGTGATCACCAGTTTGTTCTGTTTGCGTGCGCGGCTGATGATGTGTTTCTGGATCGCCACCAGCTCGGCATCCCCGATCTCCACACCCAGGTCTCCACGCGCAACCATAACGCCGTCACTCGCCTGAATCAGACCATCCAGTGCTTCATCATCCGCCACGGCTTCGGCGCGTTCGATCTTGGCAATCAGCCAGGCTTCGGATTCACTATCCTTGAGTAATTTGCGTGCCATATGCATATCACTGGCATCGCGGGGGAAGGACACGGCAACGTATTCCATCTGCAATTCGGCAGCCAGACAGATATCCGCATGGTCCTTGGGCGTCAGCGCCGCTGCCGACAGCCCGCCGCCACGGCGGTTGATGCCCTTGTGGTTGGACAGGTCGCCACCGACGGTCACCAGGCAGCGCACTTCATCGCGGCCGACGCTCTCAACCCGCAACACCACCCGGCCGTCATCCAGCAGCAATTCATCACCGGCGCGGCAGTCTTCTACCAGTTGCGGATAGTCGATACCCACCACATCCTGATCGCCAGCATCAAGCGGGTGGCTGGTCGAGAGACGGAAGTTATCGCCCGGCTCCAGGTGGATATGCCCATCGGCAAAGCGGGCAATTCGAATCTTTGGCCCCTGCAGATCACCCAGCAAAGCGACATGGCGGCCTTGCTCGGCAGCGGCTTCACGCACCCAGGCTGCGCGTTGACGGTGCTCATCGGCATTCCCGTGGGAGAAATTCAGGCGGGCCACGTCCATTCCGGCACTGATCAGTGCGGCTATCTGTTCCGGGCTGTCACAGGCAGGCCCCAGGGTGGCGACAATCTTGCAGCGGCGTTCGGCCACGGGCAGCTCCTTCTGGCAATCATGGTGAGTGACCCATACTATAGAACAGAATGAACAGCTCAAGTCCAGCGGAGTCAGCATGCATCCAGTGGTGATGGAAGTAACCGAACGGGTTTGCCAGCGTAGTGCCGCCAGCCGACGTGCCTGGCTGGCGCAGATGGATGCGGCCAGCGGGTCGCAAGAGGGCCGTCAGCGCCTGTCTTGCGGTAATCTGGCGCATGGTATGGCGGCTTGCAGTGCGACCGACAAGCAGCGCATTCGCCTGCCGGATGCGATCAACCTGGGCATTGTTACTGCCTACAATGACATGCTCTCGGCCCACCAGCCCTATGCGGATTTTCCGCAACAGATCAAACAGACGGCACATGCTATGGGGTGTACTGCCCAGGTGGCTGGCGGTGTGCCGGCCATGTGTGATGGGGTCACCCAGGGCGAGCCGGGGATGGAACTGTCACTGCACAGCCGCGATGTGATTGCCATGGGGACGGCCGTAGCTCTCTCGCACAACATGTTTGATGCCGTGCTCTGCCTGGGCATTTGCGACAAGATTGTGCCAGGTTTACTGATGGGCGCGCTGCGCTTTGCCCAGTTGCCGGTGCTCTTTGTGCCTGCTGGCCCCATGGCGTCCGGTCTGCCCAACGATGAAAAAGCGGCTGTACGCCAGCGTTATGCGGCGGGTGAGGCCAGTCGCGAAGAATTGCTGGATGCCGAAACGCGCTCCTATCACAGCCCGGGCACCTGCACCTTCTATGGCACGGCCAATACCAACCAGCTGTTGCTCGAGGCCATGGGCCTGCAATTGCCCGGTAGCTCCTTTGTTCACCCGCATAGCCCGCTGCGTGCGGCACTGACCACGGCGGCCAGTGAGCAGGCGATCAGGTTGGCCCGCAACAAGACCCGACTGGCGGATATCTTTGATGAGCGCAGTCTGATCAATGCCGTAGTCATGCTATTGGCCAGTGGCGGGTCGACCAACCTGACCCTGCATCTGATCGCGATTGGCCAGGCGGCCGGCTTGCAGCTGCGCTGGGATGATATGGCTGCGCTCTCCGCGGTGGTGCCCAGCCTGGCACGCATGTACCCCAACGGCAGTGCGGATGTTAACCAGTTCCAGGCCGCTGGCGGGCCTGCCTGGCTGTTCCGCGAGCTGCTCGCTGCTGGTCTGTTGCATGCCGATGTCGGCACTGTTGCAGGTCCGGGGCTCGAGCATTACACCCGGGAGCCGGTGCTGCGAGAGGGTCGCCTGGAGTGGCAGGAGGGCCCCGCTGCCAGTCTGGATGACAGCATTCTGCGTGGTCACGCCAATCCCTTTGCGGCTGACGCGGGCTTGCATCTGGTCGAAGGTAACCTGGGTCGTGGCATTCTCAAGGTATCTGCGGTGGACCCGGCGCACTGGCGGGTCAGCGCGCCGTGCCGTATTTTCCACAGCCAGAGTGAGCTGATTACCGCTTTTGAGGCGGGAGAGCTGGAACGCGATCTTGTCGCTGTGGTGCGCTTCCAGGGGCCACAGGCCAACGGCATGCCCGAGCTACATAAACTGACCCCCTACCTGGGCGTATTGCAGGATCGGGGTTTCAAGGTGGCGCTGGTCACTGATGGGCGCATGTCCGGCGCATCGGGCAAGGTGCCGGCAGCCATTCATGTCTGCCCGGAAGCCTCGGCTGGTGGACCGCTGGCGCGGCTGCGCGACGGTGACCTGATCGAGCTGGATGCGCATAGCGGAAGCCTGGCGGTAGCCGTCAGTCCCAGTGAATGGCAAACCCGTGAGCCAGTAGCCATGCCGAGTGAACCGGCACGCGGTTGGGGGCGTGAAATGTTTGCCTTTATGCGTGCAGCCATCAGCCCGGCAGAGCAGGGTGCCAGCAGCTTTACTGCCGGCTTGCGGGCAGCCGACAGCGAATTGCAAGAATGACTGTCGCTGACGATTGCGCCCTGCTTGGAGTGGGCTGGCAAGCCTGTGCCGATGCCGAAGAGCAGGCACGTTGGTTGGCTATGGAGGTCGCTGACGAATTGCATCAGTGCATCACTCAGCGCGGGGTTGCCCACCTTGCCGTATCCGGTGGCCGCAGCCCGGAAGCTTTCTTGCGTCAGTTGGCTGACTACACCCTGGACTGGTCAGCGGTGCGCCTGACCCTGGTAGATGAGCGCTGGGTGCCACCGGAGGATGCCGAGAGCAATGCGGGTTTGTTGCAGCGCTGCCTGGCTGCCCATTGGTCCGCGCTGCACTGGTTACCCTTGTACCGGGGTGTCAGCCCGGAGGCCGACGCGCAAGCAGCTGGTACCGAGCTGGCGCTCTGGTCAGGTCTGGATCTGGTCGTGCTTGGTATGGGGGCAGACGGTCATACCGCCTCACTGTTTCCCGATTTACCTGACTGGCCAGTACTCTGTGCGGCGAATAATCGGCAACACTGTGTTGCTCTGCCTGCGACTGATACCCGTCAGGCGCGGCTGAGTCTGACCGGTCGACTATTGCACAGTGCGCCCCGGCAATTGCTCGCAATCAGTGGTCAGGCTAAGCTGGACACTCTGCAACAGGCTTGTAACGCGCCTTCGGCCTTGCCGGTTGGCGCCTTTCTCAAGTCACCCCTGGAAATTGTCTACAGCCCCTGAGGCTGAATGGATGCACATGAGCCTGGCTGACAATACCCGTACGCTGGATCAGATTTTTACCCGCGCCCCTTTGCTGCCGGTACTCAGTATCCAGCGCGAGGCCGACGTATTGCCACTGGCCGATGCGCTGGCAGCCGGTGGCATAACCACGCTTGAGGTCACCTTGCGCACCCCGCTGGGGCTCAAGGCGATCGCTCGCTTACGTGCTGAACGCCCGCAGTTGACGATCGGGGCGGGTACCGTACTGGATGGCCGCCAGTTTCAATCGGTACTCGATGCCGGCGCGCAATTTGTCGTTACCCCGGGCTGTACTGATGAACTCTTGACCCTTGGGCTGGATAGTCCGGTACCCCTGCTTCCTGGCATCGCCACCGCGTCGGAAATTCTGATGGGCTATCGCTTGGGTTATCGCCGCTTCAAGCTGTTTCCGGCGGAGGTGGTGGGCGGCATAGCGGCGCTGAAGTCCTATTCAGGGCCATTCCAGGGCATCCGCTTTTGCCCGACGGGAGGTATTGGTTTGGGCAAGCTGACTGATTACCTGGCACTGGATAATGTCATGGGCGTTGGTGGCACCTGGATGGCGCCAAAAGCCCTGGTCGAGCAGGGTGACTGGGCAGCGATCAGTCGTTTGTGCGAGGAATCTCTGCGTTTGCTACCAGCCGGGCAACAAGCCCGGCGGTAGGGGGTTGGATGCGTCTTACAGTTCGGGTTTGCTCGGGTCGACGAAATCATCCGGCTTGATCACCAGCACATCGCAGCCTGCTTCATCGAGCAGGCGCTCGGCCGTATGTCCGATCAAGGCACTGTCCAGGCGTGAGCGGGATACAGCGCCCATGATCAACAGGTTGATAGTGTGCTGCTCGATAAACTCGGGAATCGCCTCCTCCGGATAGCCCTGCAGCAAGTGGCTGTGCTCGCTGTCTACCCCGCAGTTATCGGCCATATCGTTGAAGGCCTTGGCGTGGCGGTCACGCACATCGCCGGCATAACCGTCGTAGTCGGTGATCACGCTGGCATCGAATACCAGGGTGCGGGGTAAGGGGTTGTAGCAGTGGGCAATATGCAACTGGGCGGATGCCTTGTGGGCAAGAATATCGGCGACACCGATGAGCTTGCGATCCAGTGCGGCCGGTTTGTCGGCGTCGTGCAGCGGATCAATGCTGGCGCAAATATGCTGCAAAGGGTCATCTGCCTTTTTCACCAGCCAGAGCGGGACTTCGCAGTGGCGGATCAGTTGCCAGTCAGTGTTGGTGAGGAAGAGCTTTTTGATCGGGTTATGATGATGCGTGGTTTTCAGCACCAGGTCCGGGTCATGTTCGCTGATAGCGCGCAGTATGTGCCGGTCCCGACGCTTGCCCCAGACCGCCTGGGTGGTGACCTTGTTGCCCTTCTGGCGAATCGGTCTGGCCAGTTTTTCCAGGGTGTCGGTATGATGTTCCAGCAATGAGGCGCGGGCTTTCTCCAGCCCGGGGGTATCAAACAACCAACCGCCATCCAGCGCGGGCACGTAATCGACCATAAACAGGGTCACATCGGCTTCCGGATACAGGTCACAGACCTGTGCGGCGCGACGCAGGCAGGGTTGATCGTCTTCGCTGGTGGGGTCGATAACGACCAGTAAATGTTGTAGATCCATGGTTACACTCCTAGGCAAGGCACAGCTTTAGTCTAGATCAGGCAGCACAGAAGTGAAGTGATCCAGATCAAGTCAAGAATGCGCTGTGGCTGCCGACAATGTAGTCAGAGTCTATGACCGGATACTGATAACCATGTCTACCAAACCCTTACTGCCAGTCTTGTGCGCCACTGTCGTTTTACTGGCCGGTTGCGCCGCTGGACCGCACAAGCATCTTGATCGCGCCTATCAGGCCTATGATGCCGGCTCATGCGAGCAGGCCCAGCGTGAACTGGCCAAGGCTGAGCATCGCAGCCGTTCACGCGGTCATCTGCAGCCGGAGATTTCCCTGTTAAGGGGGCTGTGCCTGGAGCGTCAGGCGCTGTATCTGGATGCAGCCCAGACTTACCGCTTCATGATCAGGCGTTATCCCCACAGCGAATACAGTTATCGCGCCGGAGCGCGGCTGGAGACATTGCGGCAGTTGGGTTATATCGATCCCGCGCAGGAACTCAAACCGCAAAACTGAGCTGCAGGGCCGCGATGGCTGCGCTATGCTGAACAGGAAACGGTCTCTTTATTCCGGTTAGCCCATTATGCACGCTGAATTTTCCCCGATACCCTACCGTCGCCTGATCGAGCGGCATGAATTGAGTGCTTATCTGCAAGTATTCAATGGCTACAATCAGCGTAGTCTTGGCTTTATCGCCAACATCTCCTGTTTTGGCATGATGCTGCACAGTCAGTTGCCGCTGCAGATTGACGCCGAATATCAGCTGTATCTGTGTCTGCCGGGACTGGATGGGCAACCCCATCGGCTTGATTTTCGCGCCCGCAGTTGCTGGTGCCGATCGGACCCGATTGCCGGTGATTATGCTTCCGGATTACAGCTGCTCAGTGGCCAGCGTGAATTTGCCCAACTGGCTGCCGAGCTCAAGTGCTATTTCAGTTTTATTGACCCGATACAGGCCTGATCGGTTAACCTGCCCATTTGCGGCGGGAACAGGCAATGGCAGACACCTTCTTCTGGTATGACTTTGAATCCACCGGGATTGATCCACGGCGCGATCGCCCTTTGCAGGTCGCCGGTATACGCACCGACACCGAGCTGAACGAGATTGCCGAGCCCTTGTGTATCGACAGCCAGTTGTCGCCAGACATTCTGCCGCATCCCCAGGCGTGCCTGGTCACTGGAATCGGGCCTGACCGGGTGATGGCCGGGCTGCCCGAAGCCGAATTTATCGAACGCCTGCATAGCGAGATGATCCAGCCGGGCACCTGTAGTGTGGGTTATAACAACCTGCGCTTCGATGACGAGATGGCGCGTTTCAGTTTCTACCGCAACTTTCATGACCCTTATGCCCGGGAGTGGCAAGGCGGCAATAGCCGCTGGGATCTGCTGGACGCCATGCGCGCAGCCCATGCGCTGCGTCCGGAAGGTATTGAGTGGCCGCAGCAGGATGGCTTCACGTCCTTGCGCCTGGAGTTGCTGACTGCCGCCAACGGCGTCGATCATGGGCAGGCGCACGATGCCCTGGCCGATGTGCGCGCTACCATCGCCATGGCGCGCTTGTTGCGTCAGGCGCAACCCCGTCTGTACGACTATTTGCTTGGGCTGCGCAATAAGCGTCAGGTGGCCAGCATGATCGATTTGCAAGGGGTGCGGCCACTGGTGCATGTCTCGGGTCGATTTGGACGCGAGCGCCAGGGCGTTGGCGTGGTACTGCCCCTGGCCTGGCATCCGCAGAACCGTAACGCATTGATTGTCTATGATCTGGCCGCGCCACTGGCACTTTTACAGGACCTGGATGCCGAGCAATTGCGCGCGCGTCTGTATACCACCAATGACGATCTGGCCCCCGGTGAGCAGCGCCCGGGGCTCAAGCTGGTGCATATCAACAAATGCCCGGTGCTGGCAGATACCAAAGTACTGCGGCCTGAGGACTGCACCCGCTTGCAGATCGATTTGCCAGCCTTGCTGGCGCAGGCCGACAAACTGGCCGGGTGGCGTGACCAGTTACTGGGCAAACTGCATCAGGTATACAGTGAAAACTCGCCGGATAATGGCGATGAGGATGCGGAAACCCTGCTGTATGCCGGCTTTATCAATGATCAGGACCGGCGGCTGCTGCCGGCAATTCGCCAGGCAGGCGGCGAGGCACTGAGCGGCACACAATGGTCATTGCAGGATCAGCGTCTGCAGGACCTGTTATTCCGTTATCAGGCACGTAACTTTCCCGAGTCTTTAAGCCCCCCACAACTGGATAGCTGGATGCAGTTTTGTCGTCAACGTTTGTCGGGTGAATTACCCGGTGCGCCACGGACCTTGCAGGTATTTAGCAATGAACTGAATGCAGCACTGGCACAGGCCGGTGATGAGCAGAAAGTCTTGTTGAAGGCATGGAAAAGTTACAGCGCGGAATTGGCTGGTTATTTGAAGTTGTCGGTGAAGTAAAGTTACTTACACGCACAAAAAAGGGCAGAGTGATCTGCCCTTTCAAGTAGTGCAGCCGAATTAACCGATAATGGTCATCCAGGACTCTACGGTGTCATTGCCGTATTGCTGTTTCCAGGCTTTCAGCGTCTTGTGGTTGCCGCCTTTGGTTTCGACAATTTCACCGGTCTTCGGGTTCTTGTATTGCTTGACCTTGCGCGGACGCTTGGGGCCTGAGGCCTTGCCAGCTTTGGCCGAGGGGGCCAGCTTGTTGTCCGGGTCGATAATGGCGATCACGTCTTTCAGTGACTTGTCATACTGATTCATCAAATCACGCAGTTTTTCTTCAAACTCGATTTCTTTCTTCAGTTTGTCATCATTCGACAGCGTGTGCAGCTTGTCGGTCAGGTCACGAATCTGATCTTCCAGCGAACGGTACTCTTGCAGCTTTGACATGAGTTGTCACCTGTTTGGGTATGGAGGGATGGTTAAAACTTGATCGGCACAATAGTAGTTAGTTGTGCAACAAAGTACAAGTCCATGGTGTCGAATGTTTGCAGATTTTATGTGAACAAGTGGCGTCCGCAGAATAAATAATTAGAACTTTATAATGGCCGCTGTATTTGCCCGGCAGTGAGGGTAATATGCCTATCCTGATTGAACCGGTTTAACAGGCTGAACCCATGCATACCTATCGTCTTGTCACTGCTTGCCCCGATCGGGTGGGCATTGTTTCCAAAGTCAGCAACCTGCTGGCGACTTACAATGGCTGGATTACCGAAGCCAATCATCACTCGGATAACTTGAGTGGCTGGTTTTTTATGCGCCATGAGATTCGAGCAGATTCTTTGCCGTTTGATCTTGAAGGCCTGCGTACAGTGTTTGCACCTATTGGTGATGAATTCCAGATGGATTGGTGGGTCAGCGATTCGCGTCAACAGAAAAAAGTCGTACTCATGGCCAGTCGGGAGTCTCACTGCCTCGCCGACCTGTTGCACCGTTGGCACAGTGGCGAGCTGGATTGTGAGATCACCAGCGTGATTTCCAATCACAATGACCTGCGCTCCATGGTTGAGTGGCATGGCATCCCTTTTCACCATGTACCGGTTGATCCTGCCGACAAGGCTCCGGCCTTTGCACGGGTGGCTGATCTGGTGCGCCAGCAACAGGCTGACTGCATCGTGCTTGCGCGTTATATGCAGATTCTGCCGCCAGAGCTCTGCGCCGAATATGCGCACCGTATTATCAATATTCACCACAGCTTTTTACCATCCTTTGCCGGTGCCAAGCCCTATCATCAGGCAGCGGTACGTGGAGTCAAACTGATCGGAGCGACCTGTCACTACGTGACCGAGGATCTTGATGCCGGTCCGATTATCGAGCAGGACGTGGCGCGCATAAGCCATCGACAGAATATCGAGGACCTGGTGCGGCTGGGTAAGGATGTCGAGAAGATGGTGTTGTCCCGAGGCCTGCGCTATCACCTGGAGGATCGCGTATTGGTGCACGACAACAAGACAGTGGTTTTCAGCTAAGCTGACTATGATCTATTTGCTTGCGCACAAAAATAAGGAGTCACTATGCTCAAATCGGTAAAAGTACGGGATTACATGACCCTTGATCTGGTCACTTTCAAGGCGGATATGGACCTGTTTCGGGCGATTGATACGCTGCTGGTCAATCGTATTTCCGGCGCCCCGGTAGTAGATGATGAAGGCCATCTGCTCGGTTTGCTGTCGGAAAGTGACTGCCTGCAGGGTATTCTTTCCGGCAGTTATCATGAAGAAGCAGGCGGCTCCGTATCTTCGGTAATGACCGTTGTTGTGGAAACCATTGATGCGGATGCTGACATCATCAAGGCAGCAGAGCACTTTATTCATAAAGGTCGTCGTCGATTGCCGGTAATGGATGAAGGCTTGCTGGTTGGTCAGATCAGTCGCCGCGATGTATTGCGTGCAATCAAAGCCTATAATGAACATGGCGCGCCAAAATGAAATCAACGGCTGATGACAACACAGAAAGCGTCAGCCCGCTTGATCAGGCTGCCGCTGAAGCACCGCCTACGCTGGGTAGTGGCTGTCTTGCCCGGTATGATATTGATGCCATGGATGACAACCTGGGAGCGGACTTTTCATCCGCTGCCTGTCTGTTACCGGGTGATACGGAATCGACGGCAGAATAGTGTTGTGCCTTTAGCGAGATTGCTATCGTTGTGATA
>SKFV01000339.1 GCA_007117785.1 Pseudomonas sp. | reverse complement strand
TGGAATGACTGATGTCATAACACTCCAGCCGGCTGGGCATTTCATCCAGCCGGAGCGCTTCCTGCAGGGCTAAAAAACGCTGCTGGACGTGTTGCTTATTGGCCAATTGGCCCGCAAGGGCCTGCTCCGCATTGTTCACCGCCATCTGTTGCCAGCGGGCACGGGTACCCCGTACCCGGTGACTGATGCTCACGCTATAGCCGCGTGCCGCCGCCAGCGCCTCGGCAACCACAGGCATGTCATCGTCCAGGGCGTTGACAATGATCTGGCCCGGGACCTCGCGATCACTGGCACCCAGATAATACTGCGGCAGAAAGGCCGCCAGTACCTGCCCCGGGCTCTGCTCGATGGGTACCCGAGGAAAGTGGTTACGCGTACCCAGCACCCTGCCCTGGCGCACCATGACCACATGCACGCAGGCACCACCGGGTGTCACCGCAGCTGCAAGCACGTCGACATTGCCTTGTTCGGTATCCATGGTCTGCTGGTCCTGTACCCGGCGCAGCAGGGCTATCTGGTCGCGCAGCTCAGCCGCACGCTCGAAGTCCAGCGACGCTGCGGCTTTTTCCATGGCTTCACTCAGTTCTGCATTCAAGGCATTACTGCGACCTTCTAGGAACATCACCGAATGGCGTACATCCTCGGCATACTCCTGCTCATCGACCAGGCCAACACAGGGCCCCTTGCATCGCTTGATCTGGTACTGCAGACAGGGACGCGTGCGGTTGCGAAAGTAGCTGTCTTCACACTGACGCACCTGAAAGGCCTTCTGCAGCAGGCCAAGGCTCTCGCGAATGGCTCCAGCGCTGGGATAAGGGCCGAAGTAACGCCCTTTTACCCGCTTGGTACCCCGTTGCAGGCCCAGTCGTGGATAGGTGTCCTGACTGGAGAGAAATACATAGGGATAGGATTTATCGTCACGCAGCAGGATATTGTAGGGCGGTCGTTCCGACTTGATCAGGCTCTGCTCCAGCAGCAAGGCCTCTGTTTCGTTGGCAGTGATGGTGGTATCGAGCTGACGGATGCGCGCCACCAGTGCGGCCGTCTTCGGGCTCAGTCCGGTTTTGCGAAAATAACTGGACAGGCGCTTTTTGAGGTTTTTTGCCTTACCGACGTAAAGTATCTGTCCATCACCCGCGTACATACGGTAGACGCCGGGCTTTCTGGTCACCGAGGCCAGAAAGGCGCCGGCATCAAAGGTCTCTGCAGGCATACTCACCGAGCTTCGATCATACCGTGACGCACCGCCAGCAGGGTCAGCTCGACATCACTGGTTATGCCGAGCTTCTCGAAGATACGGTAACGGTAGGTGTTCACGGTTTTCGGGCTCAGGCACAGCTTGTCAGAGATGCTCTGCACCTTCTCGCAACTGACGATCATCAGAGCAATCTGGATTTCCCGTTCGGACAGTTGGTCAAAAGGCGTTTCCGCGTTACTGCCGAAGGCTTTGAGTGCCAGCAACTGGGCAATGTCCGGGCTGATATAGCGCTGCCCCATGCTTACCTGTCGAATAGCCATGACCATTTCTTCCAGCCCCGCACCCTTGGTCAGGTAGCCGGAAGCACCCGCCTGCATCAGGCGGGTCGGGAAGGGTTCTTCATGACAGACGGTGACCGCGATCACCTTGAGGTTGCGATCATGCTGGATCAGTTTGCGCGTGGCTTCCAGGCCGCCGATGCCCGGCATGCGCACATCCATCAATACCACATCCGGCTGTAGCTTGCGGGCCAGGGTAATGGCGGTTTCGCCATTGTCGGCCTCCCCCACCACATCCAGATCAGGAACGTCAGCCAGCATACGGCTTATACCAGTGCGAACCAGGTCGTGGTCGTCAACCACTAACACCTTGATCAATTCAGGACCCCTTGTGCCAATCAGTGGGCGGTAATCGACAGAAAACCACCACAGTAAACGACACTACCATGACGCCAGAATGGCGCCTTTCGTTCACCTGCTCATAAAGTCGAACGATAGCAAATGCCGCCTTTGAGGGGAATTAAAAAACAGCTTGTTGCTTAATTGTTTTCAGCTCGTCAGCGGTTTCCTAGACCAAGGTCGAATGGCTCATGGTCGCCGCGAAGAACACACTCTGCATACGGATAAATGGGCGACAACAATGAGCAAAAACGACCTCTACCGTCAGGCGGGCAAAACCGCTGTGCAGCAGAATGTGCACGGCACCATGAGCTTTTTGCTCAATTACCCGCCCTTCAACCAGATGGAGGCCAATCACCTGGCCTTCATGGTGGAACACTGCCAGTTACGCTTCTATGCAGAGGGCGAATGCATCATCCAGCCCGGTGATGGCCCGGTTGATCAGTTCTATATCGTCAAGCAGGGCCTGGTCAGTGGCCAGCGCCTGTTGACCGGCCAGGCTGAACCAGACACCACCTTCGAGATCAGTGTCGGCGAATGTTTTCCGCTGGCCGCCCTGATTGGTGAGCGAGCAACCCGCACGGCCCATATGGCCGGGGAAGACACCTTCTGCCTGTGCCTGCCGAAAGAGCACTTCGTTCGCCTGTTTTCACTCTCACCGCCCTTTCGCGATTTTGCCCTGCGCGGGGTGAGCAGCCTGCTCGACCAGGTCAACCAGCAAGCGCAACTGCAGGCTGCGGAAAACCTCGGTGCCAAGTATTCGCTGGATACCCGCCTGGGTGAGCTGATCATGCGCCAGCCGGTTACCTGTGCACCGGAACTGCCGATCAATCAGGCGGTGCGGCACATGCATGAGCACAGCGTTGGCAGTATTGCGGTCATGCGGGATGAGCAACTGGCCGGCATATTTACCCTGCGGGATCTGCGCCGGGTAGTCGCCGATGACCGGATCAAGGTCGCCGCCCCCATTGCCGAGGCCATGACCGCCAACCCTTTCCATCTCAGCAGCAGCCACAGCGCTTTTGATGCAGCGATTGCCATGACCACCCACCACATCGCCCATATCTGCGTAGTGGACCAGGGCAAGCTGCTGGGCATGGTATCCGAGCGTGACCTGTTCTCGCTGCAGCGGGTAGACCTGGTTCATCTGGCCCGAACCATCCGCCAAGCC
>SKFV01000103.1 GCA_007117785.1 Pseudomonas sp. | reverse complement strand
CATTTTCACCTACCAGGGTATCCAGCCCCTGGGGTAAGCGATCGATAAACTCTTTGGCGTAGGATGCCTCAATCGCCGCTTCAATTGCTTCGCGTGGCGCACCGGCCAGATCGCCGTAGGCGATATTATTGGCAATGGTGTCATTGAACAGGGTCACGTGCTGAGTCACCAGAGCAATATGCTGACGCAGGTTGTGCAGAGTGAAATCACGTACATCTACACCATCAATGCGGATATGTCCCTCGCTATGGGTATAAAAACGCGGAATCAGACTGGCCAGGGTCGACTTGCCACTGCCGGATCGGCCGACCAGCGCAACCATCTGTCCCGGCTCGATTGCACAACTGATATCGTCCAGCACCAGCTTATCGGTATTCGGGTAGGCAAAACGCAAATGCTCGATATCCAGCCGCCCTTCGACCCGCTCACAGGCATAGGTACCGGTATCGGCTTCCGGCTCCTGATCCAGTTGCTCGAAAATATTTTCCGCCGCCGCAATACCTTTCTGGATATTGGCACTGACCTCGGACAACTGGCGCACCGGCTTGGGCAATAAACCTGCAGCCGTGATGTAGGACACCAGATCACCAACCGTAGCGTCACCACGCATAAAGAGCACGAGGAACATCACCACCGCCATGGCACTGAAGGTCACCAGCTGCAAGGAGGGTGTAAATACCGCACTGGTACGGGTCATTTTCAGCCCACGCTGACGGTTGTTCTCACTCGCTTTGCGAAAGCGCTCCGACTCATAACGCTCGCCACCAAAACTGCGCACCACCCGATACCCGGTAATGGTTTCAGAGGTCACATGGGTGACATCCCCCATGGCAATCTGGATCTTCTTGCTTTGCTTGCGGAATTTTTTGCTGACACTGTTCACCATCACCCCGATCACCGGCAGTATGGCCATCAGAATCAACGTCAATTGCCAGTTCATCCACAGCAGATAGGCAAACAGGAAAATCACCGTCAGCCCTTCCCGGAATACCGTTTTGATCGCGTCGGTAGCGGCCCCCGTAACCATGGTGGTGTTATAGGTAATGCGCGAGACCAGATGCCCCGAATTGTTGTTATCCAGATAACGGTTCGGCAGTTTAAGCAGGTTATCGAACAACCCGGTACGCAGGTCATGAACAACACCGAGCGATACCTTGGCGAGAAAGTAGTTACCCAGAAAGGAGCCAACCCCCTGATAGAAAGCCACTGCGACGATAAACAGAGGAAAGCCCCAGATCAGCGCGATGCCGAAAAATTGGGCATCATTGCCCTCGGTCAGACCGTCGACGAAGTATTTGAGCATCCAGGCCATGGCCGGCTGGCTGGAGGCAAATAATGTGAAGCCGAAAATACTGATGGCGAACGGCACCCAATAGGGTTTGACGTACCTCAGCAGGCGCAAATAGATGCGTACGCTGGACTGAAAAAAGGTTTCTTGCTTGGAGTTGGACATAAGCCTGCCATGCTGTGAGAACTCGCGCGAGTTTACCACAGCAACCTGACTTGCAGAGGGCATAGGTAAATAGGATAAACTGTCGTTTTGGTTTGAGACGTGCGCATGCGCCTACTGGACAAACAACAGTATGAGACTTGGCTGGAAAGTGCCGAGATCATCGAACAAGACCCTTACGGCATAAAGGTCCTGCGACTGAGCGACGGCACCTTTCTCAAACTGTTTCGACGCAAGACACTGCTGTCAAAAAACACCCTGTTTCCGCATGCCAAACGCTTTGCCAGCAACGCCTTCCGGCTGCAGAAAATCGGCATCCCCTGCCCCGAAATTCTGGGCCTGTACAAGATGCGCAACCCCTATCGTTCAGTGGTGCACTACGAGCCCCTACCCGGCGACACACTGCGTCAGGTGCTGGAAAAAGCCAGCCCCTCGCAACAAGTCGAAGTCATGACCCAGCTCGGCAGCTTTGTCGCCCACCTGCATGATCTGGGCGTATATTTCCGCTCACTGCATATGGGTAACATTATCAAGACACCGGAAGGTGAACTGGGTCTGATCGATATTTCAGATATGCGCTGCCTGGGTCGGCCGTTATCGAAATGGATGCGCAAACGCAACTATCAGCACCTGTTGCGTTATGCTGAGGATTGGGAGCAGGTACAGCCTGTGGCGCATGCGAGCTTTATGATGAGCCTGCTCAAGTAGACTGGCAGCTGACGGGCTGACGCCCACTTTTAGCCAGATTGCTCAGAACTCCCAAACAAAAGGAACCAGACTGACAACAAGGAAGCAAGAAATTACACTCAACGGCAAACCAACGCGTAAATAATCCACCAGACGATAGCGTCCAGGGCCGAAAACCATCAAGTTGGTCTGATAGCCAATAGGCGTGAGAAAACTCGCTGACGCGGCAAACATCACGACCAGTATAAAGGGCATTACTGATACGCCCATCTGTTCAGACAAGGCCAGAACAACCGGGAACATCAAGACTGCAGCAGCATTGTTCGTGATCAGTTCCGTAAAGCATGCAGTCAACACATACACCATCAGCAAAGCCAACCAAGGCGTCAACTGATCAGATACCAGCAATACCTGAGCTATCCAGTCGGCAGCACCCGTTTCAGTCATGGCGACACCCAAGGAAAATGACGCTGCAATCACAATCAGAACCGGCAGATCGATGGAGCGTCTTGCTTTGGCCGCTGTCACACAGCCGGACGCGAGCAACACACCGCAGGCGAGCAGTGCAGCCTCTAGAATACTCAGCAAACCACTGGCACTTACTAACACCATGACAACGACGGTAGCTAGCGATAATGGAGCACGACGAAAGTCCGGCGGGGTTGAGTCGTTCAAGGGGCTTACCAATAAAAAATCGCGGCGAAAGCGATATTGCTCAACAAAGTTCTGGCCGGCTTCCAGCAGCAAGGTGTCACCCATACGCAGCCTGATATCACCCAGCTTACCGGCTATACGTTGCCCGTTGCGCGACACGGATAAAATAACTGCATTAAACCGGGTGCGGAACTGATACTCGCGGATCGTCATGTCCAGACCAGAAAACTCGCCACCCAGAACAACCTCAACAAGACAGCGCT
>SKFV01000243.1 GCA_007117785.1 Pseudomonas sp. | reverse complement strand
CATCGCTCTGGTCCCGCAGGCCCATCAAGGGCGCATTGAACAATTCCGGGAACACCGCAAAGTCGCTCTGGTAATCGGACAGGGCGTCGACAAAGTATTCCACCTGCTCCAGCACATCCTCGACCGAGGCGAAGCGACGCATCTGCCACTGCACCGCACCGACCCGGGACTGGGTCTTGGTCGATTCCAGCAGCCGCTCTTCCGGCTCATAGAGAATGTTGTTCCATTCCAGCAAGGTGGCGTAACCAAGGGATTTCTTGTCCTCCGGCAGATAGCCGCGCATCAGGCGCTTGACCTGAAAGTCGTTCGACAGCTGGAAGGACAGGATGGGGTCGTGAATTTCCTTGCGCGCTACCTCGTCAATATATTCGGTCGGCTTCAGGCTGTCGGCGTGCTCGTGATAGCCGGGAATGCGCCCGCCGGCCAGAATGGCCTGCAGGTTCAGTGACCGGCAGAGTTCCTTGCGCGCCTCGTAGAGGCGTCGACCCAGACGATGACCGCGATATTCCGGATCGATCAGCACATCCAGCCCGTACATGGCATCGCCATCGGCATCATTGCGGATGATCTCGTTCTTGCCGATCAGGTCGTCATAACGGTGGCGTTCGGAAAAGGTGTCGTAGTCGACCAGTGCACTGAGCGCGACCCCGACCAGTATGTCGTCATCGACAATGGCGATCTGACCTTCCGGAAACTCCTTGATGAGGCGCTTGATGGTTTTCAGCGGCCAGGCGCCGCCGATGTCGTCATACACCTTGTCCATCAGGGTCTTGAGCTGCGGATAGTCATCCGCTTCCAGGTTGCGTAGATTCAAATGCAGGTCTTCTGGATCCATTAACCGGGCCTCGTCGTGATTCGTTGAGTGCCATGATAACACCCATGGGGGAGTGCTTCCGGACAGGTGTTCAAAGATTCCGTGGCAGCGTTGAAAATTCTGCACGGCCATGCAATGATTCGCAGCATATGCCCGCCACCCGGTCATTCTGGAGGACTGCAGCTTGGACGTCGGCGCTCGCCTGAAAACTATTCGCAAGCTCAAGGGATTGTCTCAACGTGAACTGGCCAAACGCGCCGGGGTCACCAACAGCACTATTTCGATGATTGAAAAGAACAGTGTCAGCCCCTCGGTCAGCTCGCTGAAAAAGGTGCTGTCCGGTATTCCGCTGTCACTGGTCGAGTTCTTCTCGCTGGAGCTGGAGCAGGACAACCAGCACCCGGTGGTCTATCGCCACAACGAATTGCTCGAGATCGGCAGTGGCGAGGTCAGTATGCAACTGGTCGGCAAGGGCGTTCCCAATCGCGCGCTGGCGTTTTTGCGCGAGACCTATCCGCCCGGCGCCGACACGGGGCCGGACATGCTGCAGCATGATGGCGAAGAAGCCGGCACCATCGCTGCTGGCCGTCTTGAGCTGACGGTCAATGGCGAGGTCTTCGTACTGGAAAACGGCGACAGCTACTACTTCGACAGCAGCCTGCCGCACCGCTTCAACAATCCCTTCGATGAGCCCTGCATCCTGATCAGCGCCACCACGCCGGCCAATTTCTGACCGGCGCCATTGCTGCTCAACCCATGCTGAATGCGTGCTGGTTAGCTTCCTGCAAATAGCTCTGTAAACGGCGGTTCAAGCGCCAGCGCCGAACCAGATACACCAGCACCAACACCACTAACCAGAAGCCGGCCACTACAAACATGCCCTCTGGCGGCAGAAAGTTGTCTTTGGCGCTGGAGTACAGGTAACGGGGTCCGCCAAACCAGAACGTCTGCACATTCATATAGACCCACTGGGTCACCCAGGTCAGAAACAGCCCACCAAAGAGCGCACCGACGATACCACCGCGGTCAGCCTTGATGCGCCGCCAGGCATACCAGAGCCCCACCGACAGGCTGATCACCAAGGGCGGCAGCAGATAGGTCATGGTGAAACCGTTTTCCAGAACACGAGACCACAGCTGGACGGGTAGCGGGAAGGTGGGCGGTACGAACCACCAGGGCAATGCATCTGGCCCGGGTTGTTGTTGCAAGAAGTCCGGCAGCTTGAACAGCAGGGATTTCAACAGCAAACCGGAGAAGAACGTCAGCAGCACCAGTGTCATCAGCTGAAAGGGGGTCAATGACAGCTTCTGGTTCAGGTCAGCACCACTCATCAGGTTCCAGTGACGATCTGCCGTGTGGTTGACCAGGGTTGTGTAATGCCCATGATCGGCGCGTGCGTCACTGGCCATCACCATGGTTACACGCTGCCCGGCACGCAGCGGGATATCATACCCCCGCAGGGAAACACTGCGCTCGCGCCCATCATCCTGACGAATCCAGAACTCATGGCAAGTGACTGTGCTGGAACTGATCTGCGGCGCATTGACATGCCCGCCATCAGGGCCCACATACCCCCCACCACCACTGCTGGTGACATAG
The DNA here is from genome assembly GCA_007117785.1 of Pseudomonas sp. GTDB lineage: Bacteria > Pseudomonadota > Gammaproteobacteria > Pseudomonadales > Pseudomonadaceae > Halopseudomonas. Next base: position 646 of record SKFV01000243.1, on the reverse strand, counting down.
GTTTCACTGTGCTTGCTGGTATTGATCACTTCACCGGTGAAGTAGTTGATCTGAACGTTACGATCTTTGTATTTGAAATTGTCCATGCCGGATTCTTCGCTTCAATCAGTCTGTAACGGGCACTGCATGCCCGCAGCCGAGTGAAAGAATACGCGAGACGAAGAAAAAAATAGCCCTTTTTTGCGGTCAAATAGCCATTAGTATGACATGCATCAATGCCCTGGAGGATGACGGGCTACGTTTGCCATCTGCTCTGGCAAGTCATACCCTTTGGAGTATATTTCGTCAGCAAGGAGTGTGTGATGCCAGAGACGTTGCGGGTTGATATTGCCATCATTGGCGCCGGTACCGCCGGCATGTATGCCCTGCGCGAGGTAATCCGAGCGGGCAAGTCCTTTGTGCTGATTGATCAGGGCCCGCTGGGCACCACCTGCGCCCGGGTGGGCTGCATGCCCTCCAAGGTTGCCCTGCATGCAGCCGGTCTCTGGGCCACACGCAAGGAGATGGCCGCACTGGGCATCAGTGGCAGCGAAGACTTGCAGATTGATTATCGCCAGACCTGGCAGGCGCTGCGCGCGCAGCGCGACCGCTTTGCTGGCAGTGCGCGTGACAAGGCCATCAAGAGTGCCGGCGAACACCTGATCAT
>SKFV01000073.1 GCA_007117785.1 Pseudomonas sp. | reverse complement strand
TCACTGACACTTTTCCCCTTGGGGTTGGGAAAAATACCAATAATCCCACTAATCCCCCTCTTTATCGTAAAAGCCCCAGCGGGTGCCGGGGCTGTTGTTGGTTAAAACCGCATGGTCACACGCCATCCGGGTTCCTTCCTGCTCTGGTCGCCGGGGTCAAGGCGAAGCCCCCCAGCCACTATGCGCCCCTTATGCCTTCGCAGCCATCCGGCAAAGTATCTGCCGTTAAACCCACCACGCGGCGGGGCTATCTCGCAAACGGCCTCAATGAATGCAGCCTCGGCCTTGGTTTGTCCGAACTCGCCACCGGCCACCAGCTTGGCAATGTCGCGCACCTTCACTTCACTGTCACCGTACAATTCCCACCAGGCTTGCAGCACTTCAATATGCTGTTGATGGTATGGATCTTCGGCTTTGCTCAGTTGCAGTACCTGCACAGGATCAGCCATAGGGGCAGGGGTCACACCTTCACGGATCAGCCAGCAAACACACTGGCGCACCAGGCTTTCCCATTCATCAAAGCTGCCCAAGCCACCAGCACCGACAACGGGCGCACCTTCCCACTGATAGGTCAGCAGCACCGACAGCAGGTCAGCGCGGTAGGCGTCCAGCCGGTCGCGGATCAAGTCGCGGGGGTTGAATGAGAATTTGCGGGTTTCCGGTGACTCGCAATCGGCGTCCAGGCCAATCGGCAGAATGCGCCGGAAGGTGTCGCCCCCTGCCGTGACGTTGTTGCCGTTCAGCACCCACAACACGCGGTTGATTGCGCTTCGGGTTTCGGTTATTCCCAGAATGCGAATCTCGGGCACCGCGCTGGTAAGAATCGTGCAAAGGTCGGAACTGTCGATAACGCCGGTCAGATTGTCCAGCACAGCACCTGCCCGGCCCGTCAGCAGGATAGAAAACAAGCGTTTGCCGATTTCCTCCGAGTTACCCTCGGGCAGCGGCATTGCCTTTACAGGCGCACCCACAAGCATCATCAGGCATTCTGACAACAGGGTTTTGCCCGTGCCTGCCGTATAAGCTCGCACCAGATAGCCCGGCGCAGTCGGTAGGGCAGCCCGGCAAACACTGGTCAGCAGTGCAGCCAGAAACACGCCTCGGCTGGTGTCGCTGTCGAACGGGAACAGGGCGAACGGCTCCCAGATCCTGCGCAGTGCTTCCACCAGTCCGGCGCGGTCTAGCGGGTGCGGTGTTGGGCGGCTATTGCTGTCGCTCAGGTACAGCAGGCCGGTTGCCTCATCAAAGCCCGGTTGTGTGATAACGCTACCATCCGGGCGCATAACGGGAAACGATACCAGGCCGGTTACTCTCGGCAGATCCCATGCACCACGGGCAGCCATCACACGGGCGGCCACCTTGTCGGGGCAGTCGCGCACAGCCCAATTCCCTCCACCAGCAGCCCTAGTATCGAACACTAAAAAGCGAAAAGCGGCTTCCAGGTATGTTTGTAGCCACGGCTTTTCAACGGTCAGCAGCTCGCCATCAGCAAGGCGCATCAAACGCCCCCCGCGTTCGAATATCTCGCCATCCAGTGCCAGGCGTTGCATTATCTTGGGCAGTACCTGGGGCAGTTCACCCTGTTGCAGCTTCAACTGTTGAACAGGACGCAGCAGCCGATAACGGGTGCCGCCATGCGCGTGACTGTATATGTACGGCGTGCCGCCACTTTTCAGGTTGGCCCAAGCAATGCGCCGGTCGCTGTTGGAGTAGTCCGGTTCCAGCGGGTCATGGAATCGCTCGCCATGCCACTGGTCGGGGTTGTCCAGCAGATCCCCCACAGCTACCCGGCGGCCACTTGAATGGATCAGCTCGAAGTCACCGAACAGGCGGCCACGTTCCACGGCATCACGCAATCGCTCGCGGGCTTCCTCTTGCTCGGCTTCGGGCAGTTCGGCCAATGCGGCCAGACGTTCATCAATCCATGATTCACGCGCCAGATGGATTTCTGCCAGTAGGTCATCACAGCCACGGGCTGCGGCCTGAATGTCAGCCAGTTGCTGGCGCTCTGCTTCGGTCAGATCCGGCAGGGCTTGGGCGGTGTCGAGCGGCGTAGCGTCATTATTAAGCGCCTCGGGTGCTGGTCGGCGTGCCTCGAGCGGGGCAATGCACACCGGGGGCGCTGCAAAGTCCAACCTGTTGGTCTGCCACACGCTGGCGTCCACTGGGGCGCGGCTCAGGCTATGGCCTGATTTGCTCACCACATAGCGGCCATGCCCGGCCAGCCACAGGCGGTCAAACAGGGCTTTGCCTGCTCGCGGAATGTCGCGGGCATCAGCCACTAGCACCCACAGGCGTTGCCCTCGAACATCAGTTACCTGCTCGCCGGTTTCGCTGTTGTGAATACAGCTCGAACCGCTCACGCCCCACACACAGGGCGCATCAGCCAGCTCGGGCACCACCTCATGCAATAGCGCCAGCCACTGGTAACGGGTTAGCGGCTCATCACCCGGCAAAGGGTCGCCATCCAGTAGCAGCCAGCCCGGCCCGGCGTGCCACGTAAACGTTTCTTTAGTTCTGGCAATGGTGCCAGGCGGCGCGGCAGATAGTTTGCCTTGTGTGACTACTGGTGCGGACACTACGGGCGGCAGGCCAAAGATTAGTGCCTGATTGCTTTCTAGTTGCTCGAGCGCGGCGGCTAGGTCGGTAGGGGTCGGCAGATCCACCACGTTGGCGTGACCGGCGACCATTTCCCCGGCGTGTTGTTTCACTGGCTTGCCGTCCTTGATCTGCCACAGCTTGGTCAGGCGTTGGGGGTTGCTGCTGGTGGCAATGGTTAGGGGTGCGCTCATATATCACTCCCAGCACGCACACGGCAGGCGCAGTAAGCCACAATGAAAAGAGTCAGGGTCAGAGCGGTCATGGGTGCGCCTCCCGTAATTTGCGGCGGTCGTCAGGCGTCAGGCGGTACAGGCCGTACCAACTGGGTTGGCCGTCCTTGGTTACAAAGCTGATCCGGTCGCATGGGATTTCCAGCGCCAGCCGGTCGCGTAGCTGCCCGATATAGTGGGGGCCATTACTTGCTGGCGCTATCCGGTCGGCTTCCTCCCTTGTGATCCCTTCATGCCGATT
>SKFV01000072.1 GCA_007117785.1 Pseudomonas sp. | reverse complement strand
TCGGCGAAGGCAAAGACTGCCCGGCGCTTTCGGTCTGGTTCTCTTGTACCTCTTCACGAATGATGTCGTTGCACAGGTCAACGCACTCATCGCAGATAAATACGGAGGGGCCAGCAATCAGCTTGCGCACTTCATGCTGGCTTTTGCCGCAGAAGGAGCAATACAGCAGCTTGCCGTTGTCGTCACCCTTCCCAGTTATATCGGTCATCTAAAACCCCTGCTTCCGGTCGCTCATAGTCTTAACATGAGGCCTGAGACTGCACTTTGCAAGTGCAGCCCTGTCTTCATATATAACAAGATAACATCAGACGGCTGCCGATGCAGCCGCCCTGGCGCACCTTCATTGTGTTACTCGGGTACGTGCCGACGTTCCATTACCTGATCAATCAGGCCATATTCAACGGCTTCGCTGCCACTCATAAAGCGATCACGATCGGTATCCCGGGCGATGACATCCAGTGACTGACCGGTATGATCGGCCAATACCTTGTTCAGGCGCTCACGAATGAACAGGATTTCCTTGGCATGAATCTCGATATCCGAAGCCTGGCCCTGAAAGCCACCCAGCGGCTGATGGATCATCATGCGTGCATGCGGCAGGCAGAAGCGCTTGCCCTCGGCGCCACCGGCCAACAACAGAGCGCCCATGCTGCAGGCCTGACCAATGCACAGGGTGCTGACATTCGGCTTGATGAACTGCATGGTGTCGTAAATCGCCATGCCCGCCGTCACCGAACCACCCGGTGAGTTGATGTAAAGGTGAATATCCTTGTCCGGATTTTCCGATTCCAGGAACAACAACTGGGCAACCACCAGGTTGGCCATGTAATCCTCAACCTGACCGACCAGAAAAATCACCCGCTCCTTGAGCAGACGGGAATAGATATCGTACGACCGCTCCCCACGGGCGGACTGTTCGACAACCATAGGTACCAGACCGCCAGCGGCCTGAACGTCTGGAACAAAGGGTGAATACGTATTTTGTGTCATGGAACGAGTGCACTCCGAATGTGACCTGGCTTAAAACGCAAGAGCCAGCCCGAGGGCTGGCTCACAGATGCAGTAACTGGTACCGATTTTACTCGGTGGCAGCCTCTGATTCATCGGCATCGACTGCTGCGGCAGGTTGTGCCGGCTTGACAGCCTCTTCGTAGGGAACCTGCTTGTCGGTTACCTGAGCCTTCTGTAGAACAGTATCCACCACTTGCTCTTCCAGCACAACCGACTGAACTTCACCCAATTGCTGCTCGTTCTGGTAGTACCAGTTGATCACTTGCTGGGGTTCCTGATAGGCCGAAGCCATCTCTTCGATCATGGCGCGAACCCTGTCTTCATCGGGCTTCAGCTCGTGTTGCTTGACGATTTCAGCCACCACCAGACCCAGTGCCACGCGACGCTTGGCCTGCTCTTCAAACAACTCAGCCGGCAGTTGCTCGGGCTTGATATTGGCACCACCAAATTGTTGCACCGCTTGTACACGCAGGCGATCAACCTCATTGCTCAGCATGGCCTTGGGAACGTCAACCTGGTTGGTCTCCAGCAGACCGTCCATTACCTGACCCTTGATCTTGGTCTTGATGGCCTGGCGCAGCTCGCGATCCATGTTCTTGCGTACTTCGGTACGGAAAGCCTCGATACCACCCTCTTCAACACCAAACTGGGCGAAGAACTCGTCATTCAGCTCAGGCAGAACCGGCTCGGCAACTTCTTTCACAGTCGCTTCGAACTCGGCCGCTTTGCCCGCCAGGTCCTGGTTCTGGTAATCCTCGGGGAAGGTCACCTTGAGAGTGCGGGTTTCACCGGCCTTGGCGCCAACCAGGCCATCTTCAAAGCCCGGGATCATGCGGCCGGAGCCCAGCACGAGCTGAGTATCGGTAGCCGTGCCACCCTGGAACTCTTCACCATCAACGCGACCGACAAAATCCAGCGTCAACTGGTCATCGGTTGCGGCTTCACGCTCAACAGCACTGAAGCTGGTGTTCTGCTTGCGCAGGATTTCCAGCATATTGTCCAGATCGGTATCGGTCACTTCGGATTCGATTCGCTCTACCTTGATACCGGCGAAATCAGCCAGGCTGACTTCCGGATACACTTCAAAGGTGGCGATGTACTCAAAATCCTTGCCCTCTTCCAGCTGCTTGGGTTCAACGCTGGGTGCGCCGGCCGGAGTCAGCTTTTCCTGGGTAACCGCTTCAAAGAAGCTGGACTGGATGACTTCACCAATGACTTCCTGACGCGCAGCATCGCCAAAGCGCTTGCGAATCACGCTCATCGGCACCTTGCCAGGACGGAAACCATCTACCCGGGCACGGCTGGCAGTCTGCTGCAGGCGCTTGTTGACTTCGTTATCGATGCGCTCGGCAGGGATGCCTACGGTCATGCGGCGCTCAAGGCCGGAAGTGGTTTCAACCGAAACTTGCATGGAGAGTCCTCGTTGAACAAATCAAGTAGTGTATGGGCTGATCAGACGCGAGAGGGTTACCCCTGCGGCCAATCCGAAAGGAGAATATTCTAGTCGCTTGTCACACAGAAGTCACCCTGCCGGCCAAATAGCTATCGACAGCAGAAAACTGCAGGCTGCAGCTGGCAATCCAGAACGATGCGTTACCATCATACAAGCGTGAATGACAATGACTGAAGATGGTGCGGACGGAGAGACTCGAACTCTCACACCTTGCGGCACCAGAACCTAAATCTGGCGTGTCTACCAATTCCACCACGTCCGCGAACCGGGGATGCAAGAACGCCAGACCGGAGCCTGGCGTCTTGAAGAATATGGGGTGGACGATGGGGATCGAACCCACGACAACAGGAGTCACAATCCTGTGCTCTACCAACTGAGCTACGCCCACCATAACGGCTTATTGCCTGTACTGCTTTGCTTCTACCTGCTGAGACTGTGGCACGCCCGGCAGGACTTGAACCTGCGACCATCCGCTTAGAAGGCGGATGCTCTATCCAGCTGAGCTACGGGCGCCTTGCACAATATCGACCCACAAAGGGTAGCCGAACATTGCCAGTCACAAGCAGTCTGGACTGCTGCTGACCAGGAGCCTCGGTCGCCTTCCAAACGCTTGTC
>SKFV01000199.1 GCA_007117785.1 Pseudomonas sp. | reverse complement strand
TGGCTATGCCTGGTGAATTGCTGGCGGAAGATGTTCTTCTTACCGTGTCTTGCGATGGTGTGCTTTATGTTGAAAAAAATACCTGTCGACCAGGTACGTGAAGGCATGTTTATCCACAAATTCTGCGGCTCCTGGCTGCAGCACCCGTTCTGGTCCAGCAAGTTGCTGATTGATGATGCTGCGATACTGGCCAAAATTCGTGACTCCTCGATCAAAGAACTCATTATTGACCTGTCCCGTGGCTGTGACGTGTCGGTTGAGCAGGCAGCAACACCTGTTGAGCCTGATGCGATAACATCCCAGGCAGAGAGTGCTCCGGCCGGCAACCATGCTGACAGGTCGGCGACGGCAAATGCTTTCAGAGATGAAATCCGCCAGGCCCGTGAAATCTTCAATCGCGGCAAAGAAGCGGTTGCCAGCATGTTTGCCGATGTACGCATGGGGCGCACACTGGAAACCGCTGGGCTGAACGAGCTGCTGGATGATATGAGCGCCTCGGTGTCGCGTAATTCACATGCCCTGATCAGTGTGGCGCGTATCAAGCGCAAGGACGAATACACCTACCTGCACTCGGTAGCCGTTGCCGCCATGATGATCGGCCTGGCACGGCAACTCAACCTGGACGAGGAAACCACCCGTCTGGCTGGCCTGGCCGGCTTGCTGCATGACCTGGGCAAAGCGGTTACCCCGGAAGCGATACTCAACAAACCGGGCAAATTGACCGATGATGAATTCGCCGTCATGCGCGAGCACCCGGTATTGGGTCATCAGTTGCTGCAGTCCTGGGATGGCGTGCCTGAAGCGGTACTGGATGTATGTCTGCATCATCATGAGAAGTTTGATGGTACGGGTTACCCCTCAGAGCAAGCAGGCGAGCAGATCAGCTTGCTGTCCCGCATGGGGGCTATTTGCGATGTCTACGACGCGATAACCTCGAACCGGCCCTACAAGGCAGGCTGGGATCCGGCAGTATCGGTCAGCCGCATGACGTCCTGGCAGGGGCACTTTGATCCGGCGCTGTTGCAGAGCTTTGTGCGCATGCTGGGCATCTATCCGGTCGGGTCACTGGTCAAGCTGGACTCGAATCAACTGGCCGTGGTCATCGAACAACATGCCAACTCACTATTGACGCCGACAGTGAATGTATTTTACGCCATTAAGTTGCGGCAAAAAATTCCAGTGAAAATGCTGGATCTGGCGGACAGTCGGGTAAAGGAACGGATTGTCAGCCGGGAAAACCCCGAGGATTGGGGGTTCCAGCAGTTGGAGAAACTCTGGTTGCCGGAGTGAGCGGCGATAGGGAGTAGCTCAGGCGCCAGAAAGGGGTACGCAAGCGTACCCCTGACTTTGTTTTCAGGCAGAAGCTGTCTCGGCTTTGTCCGCCTTGGCGTCAGCCGGATCCGCCGTGCGGATCAGGTGATCAAAGGCAGCCAGTGCAGCGGTGGAGCCGCCGCCCATGGCGATAATGATCTGCTTGAACGGTTCGGTGGTCGCATCACCGGCGGCAAACACGCCAGGCATGGATGTCTCACCGCGCGCATCAATCTCGATCTCACCGAACTTGCTCAGCTTCAAGCCACTGTCTTGCAGCCACTCAGTATTCGGAATCAGACCAATCTGCACAAAGGTGCCAGCCACATCCAGTTGCTTGCTCTCACCGGAGACGCGGTCGGTATAGGTCAAGCCAACCGCTTTCTTGCCATCGCCACGCACTTCGGTGGTCTGCGCGTTCTTGATGATGGTGATGTTGGCCATTGAGCGTGCCTTGCGCTGCAGCACTTCATCGGCGCGCAGGGTGTCAGCAAATTCGAGGACAGTGACGTGCTCGACAATACCGGCCAGATCAATTGCCGCCTCGATACCCGAGTTACCACCACCAATCACAGCAACACGCTTGCCCTTGAACAGGGGGCCATCACAGTGCGGGCAGTAGGCAACGCCCTTGCCGCGGTATTCCTGCTCACCGGGGACGTTCATTTCGCGCCAGCGGGCGCCCGTCGACAGAATGACCGCACGGCTGCGCAGGGTAGCACCGTTTTCCAGACCGATTTCCACATACTCACCGCTTTTGAGCGAGCTGGCTTTCTGCTCGGTCATCAGGTCAACGTCGTATTCCTTGACGTGCTGCTCCAGCTGGGCAACCAGCTTAGGACCTTCGGTGTAGGAGACTGAAATAAAGTTCTCGATACCCAGCGTATCCATCACCTGACCGCCAAAGCGCTCAGCCACCACGCCGGTACGGATGCCTTTACGTGCTGCGTAGATGGCAGCAGAGGCGCCCGCCGGACCACCACCCACGACCAATACGTCGTAAGGGGCTTTCTGGCTCAGCTCCATGGATTTGCGCTTGGCCGCACCCTTGTCGATCTTGTTGACGATTTCAGCCAGGGTCATGCGCCCGCTGCCAAACGACTCGCCATTGAGGAAGACCGTCGGTACCGCCATGATCTGACGCTCTTCGACTTCATCCTGGTACATAGCACCGTCGATCATTACGTGGGTAATGTTCGGGTTGAGCGTTGCCATCAGGTTGAGGGCCTGAACCACATCAGGGCAGTTCTGACAGGACAAGGATATATAGGTCTCGAAGTGAAATTCGCCCTGGATATTGCGGACTTGCTCAAGCAGGTCCGGATCAGCCTTGGAGGGGTGCCCACCGCTTTGCAGCAAGGCCAGCACCAGCGAGGTGAACTCGTGGCCCATGGGAATACCGGCAAACTCAACCCGAGGGTCAGTACCCTGGGCAGCAATGCCGATACTGGGTGTGCGTTTGGCGGTACGGTTGACCAGCCCGATCTTGCTGGACATTTCAGCAATTTCAACGGCCAGATCATGTAATTCTTTGCCCTTGGGGCTGTCATCAGTGGACACGCTGATCTCAATCGGGTTAACGATGTGCTGCAGGTACGTGTCCAGTTGTTTCTTCAGGTTGGCGTCCAACATGTGCGTGTCCCTTGTGTCAAAGCATAAAATTTAGGCGTAAAAAACCCGGCCCGCCGGAGGCAGCGCCAAAGCGCTGCAACGGGCCGGGTTGCTGGGTAGGTCTTAGATCTTGCCGACCAGGTCCAGTGACGGAGCCAGAGT
>SKFV01000106.1 GCA_007117785.1 Pseudomonas sp. | reverse complement strand
GACCAGGTTGAACTGGGTACACGCAACATCAAGGTAGCCCTGCGCCGGCTGCGCAAGTTTGCCCGTACCGGGGCGGCGGATGAGCTGGATATTGACGGTACCATTGACCATACGGCGCGCGACGCCGGTCTGCTGAACATCCAGATGCGTCCGGAACGGCGCAATGCGGTCAAGCTGTTACTGCTGTTCGATATTGGCGGCTCGATGGATGCGCATATCAAGGTCTGTGAGGAGCTGTTCTCAGCCTGCCGCACCGAGTTCAAGCATTTGGAGTATTTCTACTTCCATAACTGCATCTACGAGTCGGTGTGGAAGAACAATATGCGCCGAACCAGTGAGCGAACCTCAACGATCGATTTGCTGCACAAGTATGGCCCCGACTACAAGGTGATTTTTGTCGGTGACGCCGCCATGGCTCCCTACGAGATCACCCAGCCGGGCGGCAGTGTCGAACACTGGAATGAAGAGGCCGGCCACGTCTGGATGCGCCGCTTTATGGAGAAGTATAAAAAGCTTATCTGGATCAATCCCTATCCCAAGGATGCCTGGGAATACACGACCTCAACCCGCCTCATGCGCGAACTGATCGACGACAAGATGTATCCACTGACGCTGGAAGGGCTGGAAGAAGGTATGCGTTACCTGAGCAAATAGCTTCAAGCCTCTAGCTGCAAGCCGCCAGGGAACTGGTTTTGGCTTGCAGCTTGCCGCTGCTAGATGGTCAGCCGACGTTGACGGCTGGCAATTGCGGGCGTGGTACCCTGACTTTTTCTGTGGGTGCCATCACCGTTGCCACCCCATCCACCACCTGCTTGCCGTCCTGGTTGAACACCCGGGTGGCGATTTTTACCCGGTTTTTCGGCAGCTTTTCCAGCACTTCCAATTCTACCGTGATCACGTCGCCCAATTTTACCGGGCGCATAAAGCTCATTTCCTGGCCGATGTATATGCTGCCAGGACCAGGCAGCTCGCAGGCAATGGCAGCCGAGATCAATGCCCCTGAGAACATCCCATGTGCAATGCGTCCCTTGAAGGGCGTGGTCGCAGCAAAGTCCTCGTCCAGATGAACAGGGTTTACGTCGCCGGACACTTCGGCAAACAGGATCAGATCGCGCTCGGTGACCTGATGGCTGACGCGGGCCTGACTGCCTTCAGTCAGTTCGGCGTAAGGGGTGTTGATAAGGTGGCTCACTGTGTTCTCCTGAATGGTTTAGGTGTGTTTCTCCGACTGGTAAGACAGTGTCTCACCTTGATAAGCTTGATCAATATCATACAGGGATATCGATTTGATCAATGAAACAGAACAAGGTTTTGTATTTGCTGATAATCCTGTTAATTTTGATTACCTATTTCTTAACAACAAAGCAGCACTGACGATGAATTGGCCAGTAGAACCAATCACACAATAAGCTAAAGCATCCACCACGGGGAAAGAGGACAAGAATAATGGAAGCAGCATTCTGGAATGACAAGCGGCCGCCGGGCGTGCCCAATGAGGTCGACTTTAACCAGTACAAGAATATTACTGAAGTGTTTGATACCTCGGTGCAGAAATTCGCCGATCGTCCTGCCTTCAGCAACCTGGGTGTCACCATTACTTATGGTGATCTGGACAAATACTCTGCAGCCTTCGCGCACTACCTGCAAACCCAGACAGACTTGCAGCCGGGTGATCGCATTGCGGTACAGATGCCCAACGTTATTCAATTCCCGATTGCTGTATTTGGCGCTTTGCGCGCGGGTCTGATCGTGGTCAACACCAACCCGCTGTATACCTCGCGGGAAATGCGTCACCAATTCCAGGATTCAGGCGCCAAGGCGCTGGTCTTCATGAACGTGTTTGGTCACCTGGTGCAGGAAGTACTGCCCGATACCGAGATCAAGCATCTGATCGAAGTGCGTATGGGTGACATGCAGCGTCCGCTGAAGGGCTTGCTGATCAACTTCGTGGTCAAGACAGTCAAGAAGATGGTGCCTGACTTTGATCTGCCTCAGGCGGTCAGTTTCAAGGATGTACTCAAGCAGAGTGCTGGCAAAGAGTCGACCAAGGTGGAAAAGACCCTCGAAGACATCGCTGTGCTGCAGTACACCGGTGGCACCACTGGGGTAGCCAAGGGCGCCATGCTGACCCATGGCAATATTGTTGCCAACATGCTGCAAGTGCACGCAAACCTGCAGCAGGTCGGCAGTGACGGCAAGAAGATCATGAGCGATGAGGGCGAAGTGGTCATAGCGCCATTGCCGCTCTATCACATCTATGCCTTCACCGTTAACTGCATGTGCATGATGGTTGCCGGTAACCATAACGTGTTGATTACCAATCCGCGTGACATTCCGGCCTTTATCAAGGAACTGAAGAAATGGCAGTTCTCTTCCATCGTCGGTCTGAACACCCTGTTTGTGGCACTGATGGACCATCCCGAGTTTGATGATATCGACTTCTCCAAGCTCAAGAGCACCAACTCCGGTGGTACTGCGCTGGTCAAGGCAACTGCCGAGCGCTGGAAGGCACGTACCAACTGTACCGTTGGTGAAGGCTACGGCCTGACCGAGTGCTCGCCGGTGGTATCAGCCAGCCCGGGCGATGGCCTGGCGCGGCTGGGTAGTGTTGGTCTGGCGGTACCGGGTACTGCACTCAAGGTGATCGATGAAGAGGGCAATGAACTGCCGATTGGCGAGCGCGGCGAGCTGTGCGTCAAGGGTCCGCAGGTCATGAAGGGGTACTGGAACCGTCCGGAAGCCACTGCCGAAAGCATCACCGAAGATGGCTGGTTCAAGACCGGCGATGTTGCCATCATTGATGAAGACGGCTTCGTCAGCATTGTTGACCGCATCAAGGATTTGATCATCGTGTCCGGCTTCAACGTCTACCCGAATGAAATCGAAGACGTGGTGGCTGGCCACCCGAAAGTGGCCAACGCGGCTGCCATCGGCGTGCCGGATGAGAAATCCGGTGAAGCGGTCAAGCTGTTTGTCATTCCTTCTGACAAGAGCCTGACAGTGGAAGAGCTCAAGGCGTATTGCCGTGAGAATTTCACCGGTTACAAAGTGCCGCGTCACTTCGAGTTGCGTGATGAGTTGCCG
>SKFV01000362.1 GCA_007117785.1 Pseudomonas sp. | reverse complement strand
CATTTTCCATTTCAAGCTGGCGATTTCGTTTTCTTAGTTCAATCAATTCTTTTTGTTCATCCGTTAGGTTATCACTTGTTTTAAAAGATCCTGATTGTGAATACTGTCTAACCCAGTTGGGCAGACTTGATGGTGTTAGATCATACTCACGTATGATTTCACCCTGCGGCTTTCCTGTTAGAACTAAATCTACCATTTGCTTTTTGAACTGTTCTGTAAAGATTCTTCTTTTCTTGTTTGAGTCATGTTAGATGCCTTCTTTATTATTCTATTTAGTCTAACATACTCCATAAGAAAACTGTTCAATTAAGTGTAACCGATTCAGTGACCAAACTAACATCAAAGGAGGAACCCATGAACTATAGTCATCTTAGCATAGAAGAGCGAACCTGTATATATCAGTTACGTTTATCCGGTGTCGGTATTCGCTCGATTGCACGAGCGATCAAACGGCATCCGAGTAACGTCGCACGGGAACTTAAGCGGAATCATTGTGGAAAGAAATATACCTACCTTCCATATATCGAACAAAAGAAGTATCATAAACGGCGCTTAAATAGTCAACGAACGATTGGACTGAATGAAACCTTAAAAGATTACTTAGAAGAAAAGTTAAACCGACAATGGTCACCTGAACAAATCGCCAAACGAAAACAAAACAATGTCCCATATTGTCCAAGCTTTTCCACCATCTATCGTTGGCTCCACCAAAAACTCATTCTTCAAGGCGACATGACCAAACTAAGACGGAAAGAGACCTTCAAACGACCCCAAGAAACCTGTGGACGATTTAACATTGGAAAGTCTATCCGTCAAAGACCTAAAGACGTCTATAAGCGTAAAGACTTGGGTCACTGGGAAGTCGATACAGTGGAATCAGGAAGACACAATCACCAACGTAAAAGCCCTTATTGTTTTGTGACGCTCGCTGAGCGCAAGTCTAGATTTTATCTTGTGAAACTTTTACCTAATCGTAAGAGCGCTACCGTGTCTAAAGCCATGATCGAACTTTTAAGTCAATTCCCTTCTGACTTAGTCAAAACGATTACCTGCGATCGTGGGAAAGAGTTCTCACAATATGAGCGGATTGAAGCAGCGTTATCTTGTAATATGTACTTCGCAGATCCTTATTGCGCTTGGAAAAAGGAACTAATGAAAATACCAATGGCTTACTAAGAGAATACTATCCTAAAGGGATGGATTTATCGAAAACAAACGATGATGAAGTCAACGACGTTTTAGAACGACTGAATCATCGACCAAGAAAGTGCCTTGATTTTAAAACACCTACAGAGGTTTTTCTTGAATCATCTTAGAGGTGTTGCGCTTGAATTGACAAATTACCAGTTAAAAAAATAGTGATTCTTATAAGGCGTAGTAAAATTTTTCAATCAAAAAAATCTTGAATAAGCGATTCGCTAAAATATGCCGCATAAGCCAAATGCTGTCTCGTTTGTATTTCATTTGAAATTAATGTACTTCTTACCAATTCATTAAGCTGTTCATAGTTTTGGGCAAGTTCCGCATTACCACTTTTAACTATATTCCTGATGGATTGCTTATGTGAGTCATTCTCACCTAATTTTACTAAATTCAATCGCATAATAATTGGAATTTTTAATAGATTTAAGTCAAATATGATATTAGATCGCCAAATTGCAATCGCAAACAAAGCTTCTTTAGCAACAACATATGTGTGTAAATTAGAAAACTCCCAAAATTTTCCATAGTTTTCTCTTCCTAAAGCTTCATAAAAAATGTCCAAATCTTTTTTGGATGTTTCTTTGGGGTGGAGTTTTATGACTATTTTTTTTAAATTATAGACTTTACAAGTTTCTTTGATATCTAAAAGTGTGTTATATTTGTCTTCTTTCGAAAGATAGTTACTCGATGGTCTTGAAATAACTAATACATGATCTTTGGGGTAATTTGCATATAAAGACTGAATTTTTTTGATGTAAGCCTCGTGATGTCTAATTACTCCATAAACATGAAAGCTTGATATTTCTTTTGGAAGTCTACTTTTCCAGAGACTTAACTCTCTATTTGAGTTCAAAATTATTTGTGTTTTTGAATATCTTTTCTTAAAAAATGAAAATTCAGGGTACTTTGCTACTTCACTTTGTGAACTATGTTCAGCCTCAATACCATGATGATACGAAACCCAGTGCGAATCATCACAGAAAATTGAAATAAGGTTTTTCATATATCCTTTTTTTAGAGAGTAAATATCAAAAACTATATTTTCTACACTAATCAAAGGAGTTTTATCCGAAGATTTCTTCCAAATCAAAGGTTTCATTTTTGAAAAAAGCTGTTCCTGTAAAAACCTATAATATCTTAAGGAATTTATTTTTTGAGCCCATTTAAACCGTTGAAAATTATTATATTTTCGAATAGAATTACTTCTACTGTCAAAAATATAATAATAATCGTTACATTCTTGTAAAATTTTAAAAACGGTATCGCTGAAACGCATTTTTCTTCTAAAGATTTCAAATGGGAAAACTATACTAGTAATTTTATCATTTTTTTTCGCTAGATATAGCACTGGTAAAACTGCATCTAAATATCCTAAATTCGGAGAAATGATAATTGTGTAATCTATTTTCAAATCCAAACAACTCCTTATAGTTTATCAATATTTTGTAGTTGATTATTTAAACATCACACTTTTGAGCATAGATTATCTTGAAAATTTGTTTACAAGATTTACTAATTAGTTTTTCGGTGACACGGGTAAATGCTCGAGTACTTGGGCTGTCAGAAAATTTTACGCGTCACTCAAACACCGCTCATGAACTCAGGAATCAGAAATCACTTGAATAAGGTCCAATTAAGTGGTGTTCCTTTTTTGATGTTATGCTCAGCTTTTTTACCCAAAATTTCTTGTAAGTGTTTCGGAGACAGTCCATATCCAGGTCTAATCGATCTAACATTTTTGTTTGTCAGTATTTCACCTTTTTTAATGTCTTCTACAACAAACAAAGATCTACCTAGCAGTCTACTATTAAGTTTTTTTTCTGTCATACTGTAATCTACTTTACCTAATGCTTTTTCAGCCTCTCTGACAGCATCTACCATTTG
>SKFV01000156.1 GCA_007117785.1 Pseudomonas sp. | reverse complement strand
GGTCAGGCCATTGGTGACGTAGTCGTAGTAAGTCTGATAATCGGCAATCTGCAAGGTGCGCATACGGCTGCACAGGCTGGTTTGCAAATAAACCCGACGCTGATCACTGACGCATACACCGGTGCGTGCCTCCAGCAGCATCTGCCACTGGCGGAACTGTCCCGCATCCATATCCGGCACTTGTTGCAGCGACCAGTTGGGTGTTGTCTGCACGACTGCTACCTCGCCCTTGTTGACCGACCGGCTGCCAGTAGGCAGCCGGTCGTGTCAGCTCAGTCCCGTGACTCGGGCAGGGTAAAGCCTGCTGCCGATTGCCGCATGTCTTCAGCCAGCTTGGCCAGATCACCAATGCTGCGTGCGGTAGTGGTGGTACCCGTCGATGTTTGCGTGGTGATTTCCTGAATCACGTTCATGGTGTTGGAAATGTGACCCGCGGAAGAAGCCTGCTGACGGGCAGCATTGGAGATGTTCTGAATCAATGCTGCAAGGCTGGTGGATACCTTCTCGATCTCTTCCAGGGCGACACCGGCGTCTTGCGCCAGTCGGGCCCCGCGAACAACCTCGGAGGTGGTTTGTTCCATCGAGATAACCGCTTCGTTGGTATCCGTCTGAATGGTTTTAACCAGCGCTTCAATCTGCTTGGTTGCCCCGGATGAACGCTCCGCCAGACGCTGTACCTCGTCCGCAACGACCGCGAAGCCGCGACCCGCATCACCGGCCATGGAGGCCTGGATCGCAGCGTTCAGAGCCAGAATGTTGGTCTGGTCGGCAATGTCGTTAATCAGGCTTACGATGTCACCAATCTCCTGTGACGATTCACCCAGACGCTTGATCCGTTTCGAGGTGTCCTGAATCTGCTCGCGGATGGTGTCCATGCCGGTAATGGTGTTTTGCACCACCTCGTTACCCTTGTTGGCAATGGCTACCGAGCGCTCGGCTACCGCGGAGGATTCGGCGGCGTTGGCCGATACCTGGTCAATCGACACCGCCATCTCGTTCACCGCAGCCGAGGCGCCGGCAATTTCCTGCGCCTGGTGCTCGGACGCTTCAGCCAGATGCATCGCTGTGCCCTGGGTTTCCTGAGCCGCTTCGGCCACTTTCTGTGCGGTTTCGTTGATCGTCGATACCAAAGCCCGCAGCTGGTCAATGGAGAAGTTGATGGAGTCGGCAATCGCCCCGGTGAAGTCCTCGGTCACCGTGGCCTCCGCCGTCAGGTCACCATCGGCAAGGTCGGCAATTTCGTCCAGCAGACGCAGAATCGCTGCCTGGTTTCGCTCGTTCTTCTCGGCGGTTTCAGCTAGGCGCTCGCGGGTTTCGCGGGTCATCTGCAAACCAATCAGCAGAACACTGACCAGGGCAATCAAACCCAGAATGTAACCCAGCAGGGTATTGATCCAACGGGAATCGGCACGCGCCTCAAAGCCGGCGTTGAGATCTGAAACGTTTTCCAGCACCTGACCGGAATCGGTAAAGATCTGGTTAGCCGCCTGACGCACCTGGTACAGCTCGGGAGAGGTCAGCAGAATCTCGTCCACCGAATCGGATACGAAGCTGAACAGACCATCAATTTCTTCCAGCAGGAATACCGCCTCAGGATCGGTTACCTGGGTAACCCCCATGATCTCGTCACCCCGCAACATACCCTGCAGGACGCGACCGAACAGGCTGGCGTCGCGACCGAAGCTCTCTGCCGCAAGCACCGCATCAAAGTCACCGGTCAATACCCGGTTGACCGAGCCGAGGATCCGCTGCGCGAGCAGCGACTGACGCTGGGCAATGGCGACCTGCTCAGCGGAAGCTCCGCCGGCAATCAACACGTCCACCACATCTTCATATTCAACCTGCAGCTGCGGCACGGTATCGGACAGAGTCGCGGCTACCGCATGCAGCGAGATAACCGTGCCTTCACTTGCCAGAATGCTGTCGGCGTTGGTCCGCACCCGGTCCCAGTCAGCCTGCACCTCGGCCATTTGCGGAGCCAGCCGGCGCGGTGCAGCCGGCAAGCCGGTTTCGCTGCGGCCAGCAACCAGGTAATCCCAGCGTTCCTGGAAATCATTACGTGCACGCAACAGCAGCGGGAAAGCGGCTTCTGTACCAGTTGCCGCCTCCGTCGCCGACGTCGACAGCTGCTGCGACAGTACGCGCAGCTCACCAGCGTGGGCAACGTATTCGGCATCGTACCCGGACTGGATATTCAGGTAGATGAAGTTGACGAACAGCAACAGCAGCGACAGGATCAGCGCGGCAAACAGGCCGGTAATCCTCCGGTTGCTGAGCATGGTATTGATTATCTGTTTATCGAGCTTCTTCATTCTGGTCTGGCCCCTACCTGGCCTGCAGCCTGCTACTTTGTTTTACTTTTGTTTGTGACCACCGCCGGCAGCCACCCCCTGCATCAGATTGCTACATCGAGAAATGACTGATCGTGCGCCAGGGCACGAAAGTTGAAAACCATGGCATCACCCGTCTCACCGGCATAACTACCCACGACAAAAGGTGCCAGAACGCCGGCTTCGGCGGGCACCCGAGTGGTAAACTGACTGACGGGGAAATGCTGCATGCCTAGCACCTCATCGACCAGCAAGCCGGCGAAGACTTCATCACGATCAAGCACCAGCACCCGGCGCTGCTTGCGCGAAACTGTGCTGCCGGCAGCAAAAAAACGGCTCAGATCAATGATCGGTAACAGGCGGCCACGCACGTTGGCGACCCCGCGCACCCAGGACTTGACCCTGGGCAAGGCGGTGTAACGCGGTTCATGCAGGATTTCACTGACTTCGCCCATCGCGGCGACCAGATGCTGGCCGGCGAGGCGAAAACCGACGCCACTCCAGGTCTCGCTGACCACTTCCTGGGCCGGCAGACCTGCCGCTTGATGACGACATGCGGCAGCCAATTGCACGAGTTGGTCGAAAGGATGAAGAGTGTCTGACATGCCGGTCCTGTTCTGGTTATTGTGCGGCGCGTTAGGAATGGAATCAGCCGCCGAGGACCGCCTTCAACGTCTGGATCAGGGTATCTTCCTCGACCGGCTTGGTCAGATAGTCCTTGGCGCCCTGGCGCTTGCCCCAGACCTTGTCGGTCTCTTGGTCTTTGGTGGTCACGATGATAACCGGGATATGCGCAGTCTCCGGATCCTTGGTCAATTGCCGAGTGGCCTGAAAACCGTTTAGACCGGGCATGACGATATCCATCAGCACCGCATCCGGTTTTTCCTGCCGCGCCAGCGCGACGCCATCGGCGCCGTTTTCCGCCTTCAATACTTCATGGCCATGCTTTTCCAGCATGCCAGTGAGCTTGTACAGCTCGGTTGGCGAATCATCAACTACAAGAATACGGGCCATCGGACCTCCCCAAAAGAATTGAACATCAGCGCGCGTCAGGCACCAGCAGCTCCGGCAACCTGATCACTGCTTGGAATATGTGCGCGGATTGCGCTCAACAGCTCTTCCTTGCTGAATGGCTTGGTCAGATACTGGTCTGAACCGACAATGCGGCCCTTGGCCTTGTCAAAGAGACCGTCCTTGCTAGACAACATGATGACAGGAGTACCACGGAAAGCACTATTGTTCTTGATCAGCGCACAGGTCTGGTAGCCATCGAGACGCGGCATCATGATATCGACAAAAATGATATCGGGATGATTGTCGGCAATTTTGGCCAGCGCATCAAAACCATCGACCGCCGTGATGACGGTACAGCCAACTTTTTTCAGCAAGGTCTCCGCCGTACGACGAATGGTCTTGCTGTCATCGATGACCATGACCTTGAGGCTTTCAAAATTTTCTTCCATATGACCAGCCTTTATTTTTCGTTGGGCTAGGGAGAGTGTCGGCATGGTGCCACCTCCAGACCAGCCAATCCCTTTTGCGGTACTTTTAACATAGTTTTTCAGGGCAATCTATAAAGCCAACAGAATCATGCGACTTCCAAGCGTTGTCCAGCAAAGGTTACACTGGGTTTTCCTCTTTACCTGCCCGGAGAACTCAGCCAGATGACCGTTCGTGTTGGCGTTGTGATGGATCCCATTCAAGCCATTCATTACAAAAAGGATAGCACTCTGGCGCTGTTACTGGCAGCGCAACAGCGTGACTGGCAACTCGAGTACCTGGAACCTCAGGATCTCTACCTGAAAAATGGCCGCGCCATGGGAGTGATGAGTCCGCTCAAGGTTCACGCAGACCCCGCCCACTGGTTCGACCTCGGGCCAGCCAGCCATCGCCCCTTGTCCGAGTTGCAGGTGATCCTGATGCGTAAGGACCCGCCCTTCGACAATGAATTCCTCTACGCCACCCATATTCTCGAAGCTGCCGAACGCGATGGGGTACTGGTGGTCAATCGCGCACGTAGCCTGCGTGACTGCAATGAAAAACTCTTTGCCACCCAATTCCCCCAATGCACACCGGAACTGGCAGTCACCCGCCGTGCGGATATTCTGCGCAGCTTTATCCGCGAGCATGGCGATACCATTCTCAAACCACTTGATGGCATGGGTGGCAGCCAGATTTTCCGCGTACGCGCCGACGACCCCAATATCAGCGTCATCATCGAGTCGCTGACGTTGCACGGCCAGCAGCAGATCATGGCGCAACGTTACCTGCCGGAAATCCTCCAGGGTGACAAGCGCATCCTGATGATTGCGGGCGAGCCAGTGCCCTATTGCCTGGCGCGTATTCCGTCACAGGGCGAAACCCGTGGCAACCTGGCTGCCGGCGGTCGTGGTGAGGCACGCCCGTTGAGCGAGCGCGATCGCTGGATTGCCGCCGAAGTTGGCCCCAGCCTGCGCGAGCGTGGCCTGCTGTTTGTCGGCCTGGATGTCATCGGTGATTATCTGACCGAAATCAATGTCACCAGCCCGACCTGCATCCGTGAAATCGATGCCGCCCAAGGGACCGATATCGGCGGCCTGCTGATGGACGCCATTGCCCGCCAACTGGCTCAGGCCTGAGCGGGTAATGGACATTCTGCACCTGCAACGGCAGACTGCGTGGATTCAGATGCCATGCCCACCGGGACCGTGACACGCATGCAACAAACCAGCCTCAGCAAGCCCGCACCCCCAGTTCCGCGCGCCAGCGCGCGGGACCGTCTGGGGTTTACCTTGTTTCTGGCTGCGGTACTGCATGCATTGATCATCCTTGGCATCACCTTTGACATGCCCAGCCCCAGTGATATTGCTCGCTCCCTGGAAATCACCTTGGCGACGCAACCCAGCGAAGAGCGTCCGGAAGACGCGGATTTCCTGGCCCAGTATGACCAGGAAGGCAGCGGCACCCTGGATGAGCGCGCCGCGCCAAGCACCCCGGAAGAGTCACCGTTCCAGGCCAGTGAAATTCATGAAGTCACCCCGCCCAGCGAGCCCGCCGCACCCGAGCCCGTCAGCGAAAGCAGTGAACAGGTAGTCACCACGACCGACGTCAGCCGTGAGCAGATAAGCCTGCACGAGCCCACCCCTGAGCCAGTCGAACAACCACGCCCGGTCGAACGTTTTGACATGTCACGCCTGTCCGAAGAAATAGCCAGTCTGGAAGCGCAACTGGCTGAAGAGCGCGAACTCTATGCCAAACGCCCGCGTATTCACCGCCTCAATGCAGCCTCGACCATGCAGGACAAGGGTGCCTATTACAAGGACGCCTGGCGCCGCAAGGTAGAACGCGTGGGCAACCAGAACTACCCGGCGCAGGCGCGCGAAGACCGCATCTACGGCAGCCTGCGTTTGCTAGTCTCGATCAACCGTGACGGCACCCTGCGCGAAGTGCAGATCCTTGAGTCCTCCGGGCATGACGTGCTCGACCAGGCCGCCATTCGCATTGTCCGCTTGTCAGCACCCTTCTCGCCCTTTACCGGCGATCTGATGGATGTCGATGTACTGGAAATCATCCGCACCTGGCGTTTCGAACGCGGGGATCGGGTTTCCAGTCGTTGAGCGCTTGCCCTGGGCACGGCTGACGCCCGATACTAGACCCATGAATATGACCAGCCCGAGTTACCTCAAGCATCACTTCCTGCTCGCCATGCCACACATGGCCGACGAGAATTTTGCGCATACCCTGATTTATCTGTGTGAACACAACGCTGATGGCGCCATGGGCCTGATTATCAATCAGCCCAGCGAACTCAACCTGGCCGAAGTGATCGGCCAACTGGCCCCGGATCAGCAGGCCCTGCCGGCAGCACTCTTCACCCAGAACGTATTTTCCGGCGGACCAGTGGAAACCGAACGCGGTTTTGTACTGCACGACGACCCGCGCCCCTGGGATGCCACCGCCGATCTCGGCGAGCTGCGGCTGACCACCTCGCGTGACATCCTGCTGGCCATGGCCGAAGGTGATGGCCCCGAACATACCCTGATTGCCCTCGGCTACGCCGGCTGGGATGCCGGCCAGCTGGACCAGGAACTGATCGATAACGTCTGGCTCAGTTGCCCCGCCGACCAACAGATCCTCTTCGACCTGCCACCCGCGCAACGCCTGCAGGCGGCTGCCCGCAGCCTGGGGATTGATCTCGGCCAGCTCAGCAGCCAATCAGGGCATGCCTGATGACAGCGCTGCAACGGGCATTGGGGTTTGACTACGGTACCCGCCAGATTGGTGTTGCCGTTGGCCAGACCCTGACCGGCAGCGCCGAACCCCTGACCACGCTGCGCGCCCGGGACGGCATCCCCGACTGGGACCAGATTGGCGCCCTGATCAAGGAATGGCGGCCACAGGTACTGATCGTTGGCTTACCCCTGAATATGGATGGCAGCGAAAGCGCCATGAGTATTCGCGCGGAAAAATTTGCCCGCCGCCTGCACGGCCGTTTTCAACTACCGGTACATACCGTGGATGAACGCCTGAGCACCTTTGCCGCCAAGCAAAGCTTGCGCGACAATGGCCGCAGCCCACAGAGTTACCGGAATAATCCGGTCGACAGCCTGGCCGCAGCACTGCTGCTGGAAACCTGGCTCGCCGACCCAGACAAGGAGACACCATGAGCAGCCTGCCTGCGGTGGAAACCCTGCTCGACAGCATGGCCGCCGACCTGACCCGTTACCTGGCCCAACGCGGCCGCACCGAGGTTGCCTTTGTCGGCATCCACACCGGCGGCGTCTGGGTAGCCGAAGCCCTGCGCCAGCGCACCTTGCCCGAAGCCCCCATGGGCACCCTGGACATTGCCTTCTACCGCGATGATTTTGCCCAGAACGGCCTGCCCCAACGGGTACGCCCGTCGGAGCTGCCCTTTGATCTGGACGGCCGCCACCTGGTGCTGGTCGACGATGTGCTGATGACTGGTCGCACCATCCGCGCCGCGCTCAATGAAATCTTCGATTACGGCCGCCCGGCCTCGGTCACTCTGGTCACCCTGATCGATATTGAAGCCCGCGAGCTGCCGATTCGCGCCGACATCCTCGGCCGCAGCCTGTCACTGGCTCCCGGCCAGCGGGTAAAACTGACCGGACCCGAGCCGCTGCAACTGACCCTGACCATGCCCACCGCGAGTACCCCGTGACCATGAGCCAGACGCACAGCCACCTGCAGCTCAACCAGCAGGGTCAATTACGCCACTTCCTGACTGTGGAGGGGCTGCCGGAAACCCTGTTGACCGAGTTGCTGGATACCGCCGACTCCTTCCTCGAAGTAGGTGAGCGCGCGGTGAAAAAAGTCCCCTTGCTGCGCGGCAAGACCGTATGCAACGTATTCTTCGAGAATTCCACGCGCACCCGCACCACCTTCGAGCTGGCTGCCAAGCGCCTCTCTGCCGATGTACTCAACCTGAATATCTCGACCTCCTCGACCAGCAAGGGCGAAACCCTGTTCGACACCTTGCAGAACCTCGAGGCCATGGCCGCCGACATGTTTATCGTGCGCCACGGGGATTCCGGTGCGGCACACTTCATTGCCCAGCAGGTCTGTCCCGAGGTCGCCATCATCAATGCCGGTGACGGCAACCATGCGCACCCGACCCAGGCCATGCTCGACATGCTGACCATCCGCCGCCATCGCGGAGATTTTCGGCAACTATCGGTAGCCATTGTCGGCGACATCCTGCATTCGCGGGTCGCGCGCTCGAACATGCTCGCCCTGCAAACCCTCGGCTGCCCGGACATCCGCGTTATCGCCCCGCGCACCCTGTTGCCGGTGGGTATCGAAGATTACGGCGTGCGCGTCTTCAATGACCTGCGTATCGGGCTGCGGGATGTCGACGTAGTCATCATGCTGCGGCTGCAGAAAGAGCGCATGCAAAGCGGCCTGCTGCCCAGCGAAGGCGAGTTTTACCGCCTCTATGGCCTGACTCCGGAAACCCTTGCCCTGGCCAAACCTGATGCCCTGGTGATGCACCCGGGGCCGATCAACCGCGGTGTGGAAATCGCCTCGGAAGTGGCTGACGGCCCGCAAGCAGTGATCCTCAAACAGGTCACCTATGGTATCGCCGTGCGCATGGCCGTGATGTCCATGGCCATGGCCGGCCAGACCACCCAGCGCCAACTCAATCAGGAAGCCGAGTAACCATGCGACTGACCATTGAAGGCGCCCGGGTGATCGACCCGGCCAGCCAACTCGACAGCATCACCGACCTGCATATCGACGCCGGCCTGCTGCACGCGATCGGCGAAGCCCCGGCAGGATTTGTCGCCGAGCGCACCATCGATGCCCGCGGCCTGATTGCCAGCCCCGGCCTGGTTGACCTGAGTATCAGCCTGCGCGAACCCGGTTACAGCCGCAAGGGCAGCATCGCCAGTGAAACCCGTGCCGCTGCTGCCGGCGGGGTCACCAGCCTGTGCAGCACCCCGGACACTCGCCCGGTACTGGATACCCCGGCAGTCGCCGAACTGATTCTGGATCGCGCTGCCCAGGCGGGCAATTGCCGGGTTTTTCCGCTGGCCGCACTGACCCGCAACCTGGACGGTGAGCACCTGAGCGAACTGGTTGCCCTGCGCGATGCCGGCTGTGTTGGCTTTACCCAGGGCCTGGCACCCATGAACAACAACCGTATCCTGCGCCGTGCGCTGGAATATGCCGCCGGCTTTGATCTGCCAGTAGTCTTTACCCCACAGGACCACGAACTGGCTGAAGGCGGCATGGCCCACGAAGGCTCCACCGCGACCCGCCTGGGCCTGATTGGTATTCCGGAAAGTGCAGAAACCGTCGCCCTGGCCCGCGATCTGCTGCTGGTTGAGCAGACCGGCGTGCGTGCGCATTTCAGCGGCCTGACCAGTGCCCGCGCCATGGATATGCTGGCCGACGCCCAGGCCCGCGGCCTGCCGGTCACGGCCGATGTCGCCATGTATCAGCTACTGCTGTGTGATGAAGACCTCAGCGACTTTTCCAGCATCCTGCATGTGTTGCCGCCACTGCGCAGCAGCCATGACCGCCGCGGCCTGCGTGACGCCGTAAAAAGTGGCGTGGTGCAAGCCATTGCCTCGCACCATCGCCCCCACGAACAGGAAGCCACCCGCATGCCCTTTGCGGCGGCAGCCAGTGGCATCAGTAGTGTCGAGGTATTGTTGCCGCTGGCGCTGACGCTGGTGGCCGACGGCGTGCTGGAATTACCCGCTTTGCTCAAGCGCCTCACCCTGGGTCCAGCCAATGCGCTGGACCTGCCGGCAGGTCGCCTTCAGGTTGGCGACAGTGCCGATATCACCCTGTTCGATCCGGCCGCTGCCAGCCTGATTGGCGAACATTGGCTATCCCGCGGCCGCAACTGCCCCTTCTTCGGCCAGGGCGTGCCCGGCGCTGTCACCCACACCCTGTGCCAGGGTCGACTGGTGTACCAGAAGACCACATAACCCATAACCGGTGCCCGGGCACGACATGTCGCGCCCCTACGCGAAGGGAAACAATGCAGAAATTCCAGATAATGCAGCCCCCATCACGGTGCCGGGCATGGTATATCCGTAAAGGGAATATCGATGGCAACCCGAGAGCGGCATAACCCGCCACCCGCGTAGGGGCACGGCATGCCGTGCCCGGGGGAATCAGATCAGGTGCATGTCACTCAGCGGCGGCGACGCTCGAGGGATTCATCTTCTTCCTGCAGGGACAGGTCCGGGTTGTGGTTCATCAGATTCTTGCCATCGGTTTCCGAACCCAGCTTGATCATCAGGCGCAGATCGTTGGCCGAGTCTGCGTGCAGCAGTGCATCTTCATAAGTGATTTCGCCAGCACTGTAGAGCTTGTACAGCGCCTGATCGAAAGTCTGCATGCCCAGCTCGTTGGAGCGGGTCATCAGTTGCTTGAGCTCGTGCACTTCACCCTTGCGGATCATGTCGGCAGCCAATGGCGTATTGATCAGTACCTCGATAGCCGCGCGGCGACCCTTGCCATCCGGCAAGGGAATCAGTTGCTGGGCGACAATCGCCTTGAGGTTGAGCGACAGGTCCATCCACACCTGCTGGTGCATTTCGGTGGGGAAGAAGTGAATGATGCGGTCCAGCGCCTGGTTGGCGTTGTTGGCGTGCAGGGTGGCCAGACACAGGTGACCGGTTTCGGCAAAGGCAATGGCGTGGTCCATGGTTTCCTTGGTCCGCACCTCACCAATCAGGATCACATCCGGCGCCTGACGCAAGGTGTTCTTCAGCGCGGTTTCAAAGGAATCGGTATCGATACCGACCTCGCGCTGGGTCACGATACAATTCTGGTGCTGGTGGATAAATTCGATCGGGTCTTCGATGGAGATGATATGCCCGCTGGAATTCTTGTTGCGATAACCGATCATCGATGCCAGCGAGGTCGACTTACCGGTACCGGTAGCACCCACAAAAATCACCAGGCCGCGCTTGGTCATCGCCAGATCCTTGAGGATCGGCGGCAGCCGCAGGTCTTCCATGGTCGGAATATTGATTTCGATCCGCCGCAGCACCATGCCCACCAGGTTGCGCTGGTAGAAGGCACTGACCCGGAAACGGCCGATACCGCGCGCGCTGATAGCGAAGTTGCACTCGTGCTTCTCGGCAAATTCGCGGCGTTGAGCTTCGGACATGACTCCAAGTACAGTTTCGCGGGTCTGTTCCGGTGACAGCGGTGACTTGGTCACCGGCAGAATACGCCCGTTGACCTTCATGCTTGGTGCCACACCAGCGGTGATAAACAGATCGGAGGCGCCCTTCTCGACCATCAGGCGCAGCAGCTTTTCAAAATCCATGATAATCCTCGACTAACAACCTGGCCGGCATCCCTATGCCGCCCAGCAACAGCAACCGGCTCAGAAGCCGTCGGTTGCCTTGGCTTTCTCGCGTGCCGCGTCCTTGGTGATCAGACCTTGCTGCACCAGCTTCTTCAGGCACATGTCCAGGGTCTGCATACCCAGATTACCACCGGTCTGAATCGCCGAATACATCTGCGCCACCTTGTCCTCACGGATCAGGTTACGGATCGCCGGGGTGCCGATCATGATTTCGTGAGCAGCCACCCGGCCACCACCGATCTTCTTCAACAGCGTCTGCGAAATAACCGCCTGCAGTGACTCGGACAACATCGAGCGCACCATGGATTTTTCTTCACCCGGGAACACGT
>SKFV01000225.1 GCA_007117785.1 Pseudomonas sp. | reverse complement strand
TGGCAGCCAATCTACGCAACAAGCTCTTGAGGCCTTAGGGGCACGACGACTTGGCACCTACCACCCGATGATCAGTCGGGGACCATAGTCACAAAGACAACAGTCAAGATACAAGGGGCACGGCATGCCGTGCCCGTGGCGCAGGACGCGCCGATCTGAGTCGGGTCAGGTATTCGCCACCAGAGTCGCGCGCAGCGGAGCGGGATAACCCTCTACGGTCAAATCGGGATTATCCGCATCCAGAAAGTCCGGCAGCGACTGAAAGCGCATCCACTCGGTGCTGCGCTGCTCCTCAGGCAAGGTCCGGCTCAAGTCCACGCAGCGAATAGAGTGGAAGCCACAGCGCGCCAAAAACCGCTCCAGCATGGCCACCGAGGGCAGGAACCAGACATTGCGCATTTGCGCATAGCGGTCTTCCGGCAGCAGGCAACTGCGTTCATCACCCTCAATGACCAGAGTTTCCAATACCAGTTCGCCACCGGGGCGCAAGCAGGCCTTGAGTTGCAGCAGGTGGTCAATCGGAGAGCGACGATGGTAAAGCACGCCCATGGAAAACACCGTATCGAAGCCCCCGGTTGGAGCCGGCAGCTGCTCCAGCGTCAACGGCAATTGCCAGGCTGGCAGTTCAGGTAAATACTGCTTGATGGCCTGAAACTGGTGCAGGAACAACAGGTTGGGGTCGACTCCCAGAGCCAGTCGAGCCCCGGCCCCGAGCATCCGCCAGAGGTAATAACCGTTACCCGAGCCAACATCGAGAACCAGACGATTGTGCAGGGCGATATGTGGCGCCACGCGCTGCCACTTCCAGTCCGAACGCCACTCGCAATCGATATGCTGATCAAACAGGTGAAAGGGTCCCTTGCGCCAGGGGTGCAAGCCCATCAGCGCCTCGCGCAGTTGGCTGTGCTGTTCGACTGTCAGGTCATCAGCATGGCCAATGCGCAACGCCGATGCCAGCTCTACGGCGCTGGGCAAGACGGTTGGCAACCCACGCAGGCTGTCTTGCCAGCGCTGCCAGTCACCATGCAACCGCATGCTGTGCTGACGCTCGCTCAGCACTGCTCGCAGACTATCAGGCCAGTTGGCCAGCGGGGTGTCTGCCAGCGCGGCAAACAGGGTATGGTTATCAATCACGGCAGGCAACCATCGAGCAGAAGTTGAGGCACTGGAACCAGACGTGGCTGTGGGCAAAGCCGGCCTCCTGCAAACGTTGCTGGTGGCATTCCAGTGTATCCGGCAGCATGACGTGTTCTATCGCGCTGCGTTTTTGCGCAATTTCCAGGTCACTGTAGCCGTTGGCGCGTTTGAAAGCGTAGTGCAGCCGCTCCAGGTTGTCCTGGGTGGTCGGGTCCGCGAATTGCAGTTTTTCCGACAGAATCAGGATGCCGCCGGGCAACAGGGCCTCACGGATTTTGGTTAGCAGAGTCAGGCGCGCGCCAGGCGGGATAAATTGCAGAGTGAAATTCAGTACCACCACGGAGCAGGGGGCCAGTGTCAGGTCAAGTAGGTCAGCTTGCAGGGTTTCTGCCGGCAGCAGGGTTTCAACCATGGCGTCCTGCGCCTGCAGGTATTCATTGCAACGCTCAAGCATGGCAGCGGCATTGTCGACGGCAATAATCCGGCAACCCTCGACCTGCACATGGCGTCGCATGGATTGCGTAGCTGCCCCCAGCGAGCAGCCAAGGTCATAGATCAGGCTATTGGCCTGCGCGTGCTGACCGGCAATCAGGCCAATGGATTCGATAATCGTCGGGTAGCCGGGTACCGAGCGCTTGATCATGTCGGGAAAAACGCGCGCAACATCCTGGTCAAAGACGAAGTCGCTGACTTTGGCCAGAGGGCGGGAAAATAATTGATCGATATCGCTCATCAGGCTACCCGGTAGTGATCTGGCGGCATTCTACCTGAAGATGTGTCGTTCTTCAGGCAGGCGGTGGAAAAGCTCGGGTTTTTCCCGTTCGGCCGCTGGACAAAGCTGGGTATGAATGGTTAATTGGGTCAAGAAAGTGACTTTGGAGTGCCATTGGCGAGTATTATTGTCTTTTGTTTGACGTTTTTGTCAGCAAGACTTCGATTTGACTTCAATGTGGTGGCATAATGCACTATATAGATCATTATTGATGATCAGTGTGTTCCTGCGTCTTCAGGGAATGCAAGGACAGCGTTTACAGCACCTGCTTGCGGGTACTGACAACAGAGAGGATCGGGTATGGCAGTCAAACGCCAAATCGTCGCAGGCGTTGCCTCACTGGCAGCCTTATATGTCGGCGTCAGTAACGCTATCGGACTGGGTGAGATGGAACTCAAGTCAGCTCTGAATCAGCCTCTTAATGCGGTGATCGAGATTCCGGGTTCTCAGGGCATACATGCTGAAGATATTCGCGTTACCCTCGCCAGCTTGGAGGCCTTCCAGCTCGCTGGTGTTGAACGTTCGCACTTTCTCACAGGGCTGCGCTTCACCCCGGTCACCGAGGGTGGTCGACTGCAGATTCGGGTGCAGTCTGAACGTCCGGTTCGTGAACCCTATCTGAATTTTCTCGTTGAATTGCGCCAGCCCAATGGGCGGATTCTGCGCGAATACACCCTGTTGCTTGACCCGCCCCTTTACGATCCCAGAACCGGCCGTGTAGCCACGCCCTCGGCAGCTCCCATTGAACGGTCTGTTACCGCAGAGCCGGCGCAACGCACACGAACACCGGCAACGGAAACGGCGGCTGCTCCGGCAATGCCGAATCTGACACCAGCCAGTGGTGCGCCGCGCTACACCACGCAGGCCGGCGATACCCTGTGGGATATTGCCAGTGCCCAGCGGCCCGGTCCGCAAGCGGGTATTCGCGACACCATGATGGCGATTCGTGCGCTCAATCCGGATGCCTTCGTTGATGGTGACATCAATCGTCTGCGACAAAATCAGGATCTGGTGCTGCCGACCGCAGATCAGTTGGGCGTCGAAGCAGGGGTTGCTGCCACTGATGAAGAGCCGGTAGAGGCTGCGCCCAGCGTGGCAGTGCCTGCTCAACCTGGCAGAACATCGCCACCAGTTGATGAACCGCTGGTGCTTGAATCCAGAGCGCCGGAGCGTGAGAGCGAGCTGGCTGAGGT
>SKFV01000317.1 GCA_007117785.1 Pseudomonas sp. | reverse complement strand
TGAGCTGGGTGATCAGGTGCTGGCAACAATGGCCGAGGTGGTCATGGCCGCCTTGCGCAGCTCCGACCTCTTTGGTCGTTGGGGGGGTGAGGAGTTTATTGTGCTGGCGGTGGAAACCGGAGCCGCCGATGCCGGGTTGCTGGCCGAGCGTCTGCGAGCAGCGGTGGCAGAAACCGCCTTCCCGCCGC
The DNA here is from genome assembly GCA_007117785.1 of Pseudomonas sp. GTDB lineage: Bacteria > Pseudomonadota > Gammaproteobacteria > Pseudomonadales > Pseudomonadaceae > Halopseudomonas. The sequence goes on along the minus strand of SKFV01000317.1, from coordinate 11,312 downwards.
TGGCGCAGGTAACCATCAGTGTTGGCGCGGCGCGCTGGCAGTCGGGGGAAACCCGCAAGCAACTGATCGCACGCGCCGATCAGGCGATGTATCAGGCCAAGCAGGCGGGCCGCAACCAGACGGTGTTGGCCGGCGCTGACTGACCATATTGCTGACTAATGGGTCATCATTTGTCATATTAAACTCGCTGCCGTGAGCGTACAGAGCAGGTATCTTGGTCGTCTGACATGCCCCTGATGGAGGATTTTGTGTGAGCGATCTGACTGCTTTTCGCCATGATGTGCGTGGCTGGCTGGAAGACAATTGCCCGGCCAGCATGCGTGAGCCGGTAACCAGTGATGCCGATGTGTGCTGGGGTGGACGTAATTTCCAGTTCCAGAGTGCCGACCAGAAGCTGTGGCTTGAACGCATGGCCGAGCGCGGCTGGACCGCGCCGGACTGGCCGACCGAGTACGGCGGTGGTGGTCTGAGCCGGGCGGAAACCAAGGTGTTGCAGGAAGAAATGGCGCGCATCAAGGCACGTGCCCCGTTGTCCAGCTTTGGTGTCTGGATGATCGGCCCGGCCATTCTCAAGTTCGGCTCGGAAGAGCTCAAGCGTCAGCACTTGCCGCCGATTATCCGCGGCGAGATTCGCTGGTGTCAGGGCTACAGCGAACCCGGCGCTGGTTCTGATCTGGCCGGTCTGCAGACCAAGGCGGAGGATCAGGGCGATCACTTTATCGTCAATGGCCAGAAGATCTGGACCTCCTATGCCGACAAGGCGGACTGGATGTTCTGTCTGGTGCGCACCAATACCGAAGCCAAGAAGCAACTGGGTATCAGTCTAGTGCTCTTTGACATGACCACACCGGGCGTCTCAACCCGTCCGATCAAGCTGATTTCCGGCAGTTCGCCCTTCTGCGAGACCTTCCTTGATAACGTCAAGGTCGAGAAAAGCCAGGTGGTCGGTGAAATCAATGCCGGCTGGACCATTGCCAAGTACCTGCTGACCCATGAGCGGGAAATGATTGGTGGCATGGGCCGCACGGCGGCTGGCCAGAAAACCCTGTCACAGATCGCGGTTGATGCCGTCGGGCTGGAGCAGGGCAAGTTGGCCGATGGCTATTTGCGCAGTGAGCTCACCCGCTGGGATCTCGATTCCGATGCCTTTGCTCTGACCGCCGAGCGCGTGCTGGATGAGGCCAAGGCCGGGCAAGGGGTAGGCGCCGCATCGGCGATGCTCAAGTATTACGGTACCGAGCTGAACAAGCGTCGTCAGGAGCTGCTGGTTGCGCTGCATGGTAGCGATGCCATGATCTGGGACGGCGAGGCCAGCAACAACGGCGCCATGCCGCGGGCCTGGTTGCGCTCCAAGGGCAACTCGATCGAGGGCGGCACCTCGGAAATCCAGCTCAACGTTATCGCCCGCAATATTCTCGGGCTGCAGTGAACCGAATCGAGGACAGACCATGAGCGCTTTGGTACTCAACGATGAACAACAGATGCTCAAGGATGCCGCCAAGGGCTTCCTGAGCGAGCAGGCACCGGTCAGCCAGTTACGCAAACTGCGTGATAGTCAGGATGAGACTGGCTTTTCCCGTGACCTGTGGCAACAGATGGTAGAGATGGGCCTGGTGGGCACCCTGATTCCGGAAGCCTTCGGTGGCTCCCAGTTTGGCCAGGTAGGCATGGGCCAGATCAGTGAACAGGCGGGGCGTAATCTCAGCGTATCGCCCTTGCTGTCGACCGCGATTATCGGTGTCAGCAGCCTCTTGCTGGCTGGCTCCGAAGAGCAGCAAACAGCGGTGCTGCCGGAGATTGCGGCGGGTAAACTCATCACTGCATTGGCGATAGATGAAGTGGCTCGCCACAATCCGCGTCAGGTCGGCACCCGGCTGGAGCAAGACGGTGATGGCTGGTTGCTCAACGGCTGCAAGAAATGTGTCGTCGACGGCCATGTGGCGGATCATTTTATTGTGACGGCGCGTAGCAGTGGTGACACCAACGCTGCCGAAGGCATCAGTTTGCTCTTGGTGGATGCCAAATTACCTGGCATCCATATTGAACGCACCAGTATGGTCGACAGCCGTAATGCCGCCTCAGTCAGTTTTGATCAGGTCAAACTGCCGGCGGGTGCGGTGCTGGGCAAGGCGGGTGAAGGCTTTGCCGCGCTGGAGCTGATTCTTGACGTTGCCAATGCGCAACTGGCTGCCGAATTGCTGGGTATCGCAGAAGAATCCTTCAGCCGCACGGTCAGTTATCTGCAGGAGCGCAAGCAATTTGGCGTAACCCTGGGTAGCTTCCAGGCCCTGCAACATCGCTGCGCGCACCTGTTCAGCGAGATTGAACTGGTCAAGTCAGTGGTACTCAAGGCTCTGCAATCACTGGATGAAGGTGCTGAAGATGCCGCCCAGCGGGTCAGTCTGGCCAAGGCCAAGGCCTGCGAGGTCGCAGAGCTGGCAACCAATGAAGGTGTGCAGTTGCACGGTGGCATGGGCATGACCGACGAGTTTGATATCGGCCTGTTTATGAAGCGTGCACGCATGGCGCAGCAGTTGTTTGGCGACTATCGTTATCACGCGGACCGCTTTGCCCGTTTGCGCGGTTATTAAGCGCCAAGCGAGTTCAATCAAGCCGGGCATTGCCCGGCTTTTTTGAGGCTGCCGGTGATTGCAGCTTGGAAGCCCGCGCCGGCTGCTTTACCCTTTGCCTTTCCATCGCTGTGACGAGAAGAGTGCATGCTGCTGCGCGGTCTGACCTGGTTGATCCTGTTCCAGTTGCTGGGCACCGGATTGAATATCCTGCTATTGCCCTTTTTGCCGGGTCCGATTATCGGCATGGTTCTGTTGCTGGGGTTTTTGCTGGTTCGTGGCGAGGTGCCGGCACCGGTTGAGCAGGCGGCGGGTAGCCTGCTGAAATACCTGCCCTTGATACTGGTGCCGCCGGCTGTCGGGGTCATGGCCTATGGTGCTGAAATGCGCACCTTCGGTCTGGGCATCCTGCTGACCCTGGTGATTTCCTTTGCCCTGGCTTTGCCGCTGTGCGGCTGGTTGCTGCAGCGATTTTTAGCCCGCCGCACAGTGCCGGAGACGGGCAATGACTGAGCTGGCGCTGGCCTGGCAGGCGATTATCGAGCACCCCTGGTTCTGGCTGGGCGTGACCCTGGCGGCCTATCAATTCGGCGTGGCCCTGTATGAGCGCAGCAAGCTGGCGATTCTGCATCCGGTGCTGCTGTCGATTACCCTGATCATTGCCTTGCTCTGGCTGCTCGGCGTGAACTTTGAGTATTACCGGGCAGCCGTCAATCCGTTGCTTATCCTGCTCGGGCCGGCAACCGTGGCGCTGGCCGTGCCGCTGTATCTGAACCTGCGCCGGATCCGCCAGTTTTTCTGGCCGGTGATGCTGACGCTGTTAATCGGTGGTGGCTTTGCCACTGTGAGTACCTTGTTGCTGGCCTGGCTGTTTGGCCTCAACCCGATGCTGATTCTGACCCTGGCACCCAAGTCGGTGACCTCGCCGATTGCCATGCTGGTGGCTGAACAGATTGGTGGTGTGGCGGCGCTGGCCGCGGTCTTTGTCATGCTCACCGCGATTATCGCCACACTGATCGGGCCCGGTCTGCTCAAGCTGTGCCGGATTACCCATCCGGCGGCCTGGGGGCTGGCCATGGGCATGTGCGCGCATGCAGTCGGCACTGCGCGCGCGATGGAAGAAAGTGAAGAGGCAGGGGCTTTTGCCGCCTTGGGCATGAGTCTGATGGGTATTCTGACTGCGCTCTTGTTGCCGCTTGGCGTGACCCTGTGGTTGCTCTGGCTGGGGTGAACCCAAGCGGGCTCACCGGTCAGCTTTACCAGGTATCCACAAAGGGCCGCAGGCCAGCTTGCAGCGACTCAGGTGGTGCTGAGCTGAGGCCGCGCAGCAGCCAATCGCGGGTTTCGAGCGGATCGATCACCGCATCGATTTCCAGGAAGCTGGCCATGCTCAGCCCCTTGCCACGCTGATACAGCTCGGCCACCAGCTTATCGAACAGCGCCTGCTGTTCAGCGGGGTCCTCAATCGCGGCCAACTCCTTGGCATAACCCAGCCGCACTGCACCCTCCAGCCCCATGGCACCAAACTCACTGCTGGGCCAGCCGATAGTGAACATCGGGGCATGGAAGCTACCCGCGGCCATGGCCTGAGCCCCCAGGCCGTAGCCCTTGCGCAGCACCACAGTAAAGAACGGAATCTGCAGGCTGGCTGCGGTAACGAACATGCGCGATACATGCCGCACCGTCGCTTGCTGCTCGGAATCCGGGCCGACCATAAAGCCGGGCGTATCACACAGGGATACCATCGGCAGGCCGTGGGCCTGACACAGCTGCATAAAGCGCGCAGCCTTGTCGCCGCTGACGGCATCAATGGCGCCGCCCAGGTGCATCGGGTTGTTGGCGATCAGGCCGAAGGCCTTGCCCTGAATGCGGATCAACGCGGTGATCAGTCCGGGTGCAAACTCGCGGCGCAACTCCAGCACCGAGCCGGTATCGGCCAGGGTCTCGATCACCTCACGAATGTCGTACACGCGCAGGCGATTTTCCGGAATCAGGTGGCGCAGGGTGCGTTGGTCAGCACACTCGCCACCGGGCAAGTCGCCCTGGAAGTAGGACAGGTATTGCTTGGCGACGCGGGTGGCTTCGGCTTCATCCTTGACCAGTACATCAATCACCCCGTTGGCGCTGTGCATACTGGTCGGGCCGACCTGCTCGGGGGTAAAACGGCCGAGGCCGCCGCCTTCGATCATCGCCGGGCCTGCCATGCCTACAGTGGCATTCTTGGTGGCAATAATTACATCACAGCAACCCAGCAGGGCCGCGTTGCCGGCAAAGCAACGCCCGGACACCACACCCACCAGCGGTACTTGACCACTCAAGCGGGCCATGCGCATAAAGGTGGTGCAATCCAGCCCGGCCACGCCGACCTTGTCGATATCACCGGGGCGTCCGCCGCCCCCTTCGGTAAAGAACACCAGCGGCAAGCGCCATTGCTCGGCCAGTTCCAGCATGCGGTCGGTTTTCTTGTGGTTGGTCACGCCCTGGGTGCCGGCAAATACCGTGTAGTCGTAACTCATGGCCATACAGCGGGCTTTTTCTGCGCCGAACTGCGCGGCATTGACGGTGCCGATGCCGGTAATCAGGCCGTCAGCCGGGCTCATTTTCAGCAAGTCTTCATGGCTGCGGCGCGAACGCTGCGCCGCCAGGGCAAAGCCGCCGTATTCCATAAAGCTGCCCTCATCCAGCAGGTCCGCCAGGTTCTCGCGAGCGGTACGCTGGCCGGTCTTGCGGCGCTTGGCAACGGCATCCGGGCGGCGTTCGTCGGTCAGGTCGGCCTGACGCTCCAGCACTTCGCGCAGGTCATTGCGGATATGCTCGAGATCGATGGATTCCTCGGTAACCAGGCCGTCAGTACTGACGTCGGCGGGCTCCAAAAACAGCAAGGGGCTGCCTTCAAACAGGTTGTCACCCGGCGCTACCGCCAGGGCGCGAACCATGCCGCTCTGGGTGGCCTTGACCACAAATTCCATTTTCATTGCTTCCATCACCGCAACCTGCTGGCCAACGGCAATCGCATCCCCGATTTGCACATCCAGGCTGACCAGCACGCCTTGTACCGGTGCGTTGAGCGGCTCGGTTCCCGCTGGAGCGTGGACATCGGCATGTTGTTGCACCGTGCTCCTGGCGCCGCCTTTGACGTACAAATGCGGGTGTGCCTGAGTGCCGGCACCGACCAGCGCGGCAGCGTGGGTTTCGATAAAGGCGGTGCTGACTGAGTTGGTCTGCACCTCTGGGTGCTGCAGCAGGTTCTGTAAAAAATGCAGGTTGCTGGCGACGCCGTCGAGGCGGAATTCGCACAAGGCGCGGTAGGCGCGCTTGAGTACGCTGGCATAGTCGGCATCGGCATGCACGATGACCTTGGCCAGCAGGGAGTCAAAACTGGGGCTGGTGGAGTACCCGGTATAGCCATAACCATCGACACGAATGCCCGGGCCACTGGGTGGTTCGTAGGCGCTCAGGGTGCCGCCAGCCGGGCGCGCGCTGCCATCGCTGGCCATGTTTTCCATGTTGATACGCAGCTGCACGGCGTGGCCACGCGGTTGTGGAATAGTTGTCTGGGTCAGGCCGAGTTCGGCCAGGGTGGCACCGGCGGCCAGGCGCAATTGAATCTGCGCCAGGTCGAGTCCGGTTACGGCTTCGGTCACCGTATGCTCGACTTGAATACGTGGGTTGGCTTCCATAAAGACAAAGTCGCCGTTGTCTTCATCAAGCAGGAATTCGACCGTGCAAAGTCCGCGATAGCCGACCGCGGCCGTCAGCTCGAGTGCGGCAGCGTGCAGCTGTTCGCGTACCTGTGGATCAAGGCCCGGGGCGGGTGCGACTTCCAGTAGTTTCTGATTGCGCCGTTGTAGCGTGCAGTCGCGCTCCCACAGGTGGGCTACCTGCTTGCCATCACCAATGATCTGTACTTCGATATGTCGTGCGCGGCGAATCAGGCGCTCGATATACAGGTCGCCATTAGCAAAGGCGGCTTTGGCTTCGGACTGACAGCGGGTGTAGGCGTCCTCCAGTTCGGCCGGGTCGAGTACCGCGCGCATGCCGCGCCCTCCGCCACCAGCCAGGGCCTTGAGCATCACGGCGGCGCCGGCTCCGAGGTCGGCCATAAAGGCGCGCGCCTGTTCCAGGCTGGTTGGCTGGTTGGTGCCCTGCACCAGTGGTACACCCAATTCCAGTGCCAGTGCGCGGGCACTGGCCTTGTCACCGAAGCGTTGTAATACCTGTGCGTCAGGCCCGATAAAGCGGATACCGGCTTCTTCACACTGCCGGGCAAAAGCAGCGTTTTCGCTGAGAAAGCCATACCCGGGATGGATAGCATCACAACCTTCTTCATAGGCTATGCGCAGCAACTGGTTGGCGTCCAGATAGGCGCTGGCGCCGCGTCCCTTGAGGGCAATGGCCTGGTCGGCCTTGTGCCGGTGCAATGACGAGGCGTCATCTTCGGCAAACACGGCGAGACTGGGGATGTCCAGCTCGGCGGCCGCACGGGCCAGTCGAATAGCGATTTCGCCACGATTGGCGATCAGCAGTTTGTTGAACAACATCAGAGCCAGTCCTTGAGTTCGTTTTTCTTGACCTTGCCGGTGGCGGTCATGGGTAGTGATTCTACCAGGCGAAATTCCGGCACCTTGTAGCTTGCCATGGCCTCTTTGCACCAGTCGGTCAGGGCATCAGCATCCAGTGCGCTACCAGGCTTGGCGACGACAAAAGCCACCGGCACCTCACCCTTTTTCTCGTCGGCGCGGCCAATGACCGCCGAGGCCTGGAGTTTGGGATGCTGGCCGAGCATGGCTTCCAGTTCGCTGGGGAACACGCTCATACCATTGACCTTGAGCATTTCCTTGCGCCGGCCCAGGTAACGGATAAAGCCCTGCTCGGTGATCACCCCGCTGTCGCCTGTATGCAGCCAGCCGTCACGCAAGGCCTCGGCACTGGCTTCCGGCTTGTTCCAGTAGCCTTTGAGCAGGGAAGGAGTGCGCAAACACAGCTCACCCTCGCTGCCCAATGGCAGCAACTCACCGGTCTCGAAACTGCAGACCTTGAACTCGGTGCCGGGTACCGGCAGGCCGACAAATGTGGGTGCTGATTTCAGGTCGAAATCATCGTTCTGCAGACCAGCAGTAAAGGTATCGCAGGTGTGGGTTTCGGTCATGCCGAAGCTGGTCTCGAACAGGGTGCAGCCGGTCAGTTCGCGCCAGCGGCGACGGTATTCCGGGGTCAGCTTCTTGATAAAGGAGACACAGCTGGTGATCTCTAGAGAGCTGAAATCAAAGTCAGCGACCTGTGGGTGATCAAGAATTTCAGCCGCGCTATCAACCAGCAGGCCGGTGTGGTTGACCCGGTAATGCTGCACCGCCTGCATAAAGGCGAGTGCATCCCAGCGCGCCAGTAACACCATGGTGTTGCCGGTAAAGGCCGGAAACAGCAGGCCGGCATTTTCGCCAGCAATCCAGAACTCGGGCATAAAGTTCAGGCTGATGCGTTCGCTGTCCAGGCCCATAGAAGCTGGCACAAAGCTGGCGCAGGTATAGAGCATGTCGCCGTGGCTGTGGATACAGCCCTTGGGCAGGCCGGTGGTGCCGCCGGTGTAATTCAGGGCGGCCATATCATCGAGCATGGGCTCGGGCAGCTCATCCGGCAAACCAGTTCGTGCCAGTTCCGGCAGCAGATCCAGGCTGTCGGTGACTTCCAGCTTGGGCGCCAGCAGCAAGTCCGGTACTTGCAGCGGCGGGTTGGCCGGACAGACTTCGGACAGGCTGGTGCTGATCAGCAGTCGCAGGTCGGTGTTGTCGCGCACCTGGCTTACCGCTGGTAGTAGTTGATCAAAGCAGACGATCACGCTGGCGCCACAGTCCTTGAGTTGATATTCCAGCTCCATGCCCACTGCCATCGGGCTGACCGGGCAATGAATGGCACCGGCCTTGAGGATGCCGAAAAAGACGATATGAAATTGTGGACAGTTGGGCAGATAGACCGCGACCCGGTCGCCGGGCTTGACGCCCTGGGTGAGCAACAGGTTGGCAAAACGATCAGACAGGTCATCGAGTTCGGCAAAACTGGTGCTGTGGCCATAAAAGGCAATCGCAGGCTTGTCCGGACACTGTGCAGCCCAGTGGCGTACATAGGCCGTCAAGGGTTGTTGCCCGAGCGGATATTCCGGCTCGTGGGCATGCCCTGCGGGCCAGTTTTGCGCATGGAGTTGCTTGAGTTGGGCCAGATAGTCCTGTTCGTGCATGGCGCTTACCTTTGTTGTTGTCGGCGTGTGAGCTTATGGATGCAGCATAGTGGGCCGTGCAGGTGAGCGAAAGCGATGAATATTCATTACTTGTCATGAGCTGCATTCATGGATTTACTGATCAACGCACTATTTATTCGCTGATACAGGCTCAAGGAGGCCTTGCCATGAATAAAGACCATGATTTGCCAGCCCTGGGGCGTATGGATCTGAACCTTTTTCGGGTGTTCGAGGTGATCTATCGCGAGCGCAACCTGACCCGGGCGGCGGCAGTCCTGCACGTCAGCCAGTCGGCGGTCAGCCATGCACTGGCCAGACTGCGCAGCCACTTTTCCGACCCCTTGTTTCAGCGCGAAGGGCGCGGTGTGACCCCAACAGCGTTGGCCTTGCGTCTGGCCCCCGGCATACTTGATAGCCTGGCGCGACTCCAGCAGAGCCTGGGGCAATTGCAGGATTTTGATCCCTTACGGGCGCAGCGCAGCTTTACGCTGAATCTACCGGAACAGTTGGAACCCACTATTCTGCCCCCTTTGCTGGCGCAGTTGCGTCCCTATGCGTCGGGTATCCGTTTGCGCACGGCGAGCGTGCGCTGGAGTGAGTTGAAATTGGAGTTGGCGTCCGGGCGTATTGATGTGGCGATCGAAATTGCCCGGCCAGTAGACGCCTCGCTTCACCAGTTGCAGCTGCTGGAGGAGCCTTTATGTGTGGTAGTTCCTGCGGAGTTCAGTGGTGCGTTGACGGCCGAGCGTTATCTCGCCTCCGAACATATTGCCGTCGCTTCCTGGCGCCGCGGTCTGAGCTATGAGGATTTGGGTCTGGCGCGTCTGGGGCACACCCGCCAGGTGGTGCAGCGTTGTCAGAATTATCAGGCGGCCAGTCTTGTGGTGGCCCAGGGCAGCGGATGTTTGCTGACCATGGCGCGGCAACAGGCTGAGTTGATCAATCACTCTTTGAGTAACCGCCTGCTGCCCTTGCCCATCGCCTTGCCACCCTTAGGGCTCAATCTTTACTGGCATGAAGATGCCGAGTTGGATCCTGCCAACCAATGGTTACGCGGCCAGATCCTGAGTCTTGCTCAGAACAGCTCCAGCGGGGTGCTGGCGCCATCACTGGAGTAGCCTCCGGCATCAAGTTCACTAAAGGGTGGCGGCGCGTCTTCTTCCTTGAACACTTCAAAGTAGCCATTATTGCTGCCTGGTCGGGCGGTGCGTCCGGTTGTCGGGTCTATGCGCACACTGATCATGCCGTCGGGCATTTCAAGGCTGTTCTCGGGTTTGCCTTCCAGTGCGGCACCGACAAAGTCGATCCAGATTGGCAGGGCCACGGTACTGCCGTATTCGCGTCGACCCAGGCTGGCAGGCTGGTCGAAGCCGGCCCAGACCGTGGCTGCCAGGTCTGCGTTATAACCGGAGAACCAGGCGTCACGCTGTTCATTGGTCGTGCCGGTCTTGCCAGCCAGATCACCGCGCTCAAGCACACGCGCACGACCGCCGGTGCCGCGGGTGATTACATCCTTGAGCATGCTGTTGATCTGGTAGGCAGTGCGTGCGTCAAGCACCTGTGGTGCAAGCTCCGGCTCCAGGGTGACCTGTGTGCCGGATAGTCGCTGGTAGTACTCCAGCTGTCTTTCACGCTCGGCTTCCAGGCGTTCCGGAATGATTTTCGGCCGGGCATAGTCAAGCAGTTGGCCATGGCGGTCTTCAATCCGCTCAACCAGCCAGGGATCTACCAGATAGCCGCCATTGGCGAATACGGCATAGGCGCGGGTCAGCTGTAGCGGGGTCAACTCGAGGCTGCCCAGCGAAGACGACAGGTGGCGTGGCAGCTCGTCGCGGACAAATCCGAAGCGTTCGATATAGGTCAGCGACTCGTCGACGCCCAGGTCCTGCATCAGGCGAATGGAAACCAGGTTGCGGGAGCGGTAAAGCGACTCACGCAGGCGGATCGGGCCGAGGAAGTCGCCGCCGGCATTTTGTGGTCGCCAGACGGTATCAAGGTGATCATTGGCGAACACCAGAGGAGCATCATTGACCAGACTGGCCGGTGTATAACCGCTATCCAGCGCCGCCGCATAGAGGAAGGATTTGAAGCTGGAGCCCGACTGGCGCCTGGCCTGCACTGCGCGGTTATAGTTGCTCTGGGCAAAGGAAAAGCCGCCAACGACAGCCTCGATGCGGCCGTCGGCGGGCGACAAAGCAATCAGGGTGCTTTGGGCTGCAGGTACCTGTTGCAGGGCATATTCATTGTCCTCCAGCGGACTGATGCGAATGATGTCACCCGGCAGCATTACTTCAGCCGGTCTGCTGGGACGCGGGCCCATACTGTTGATATTGAGATGTGGGCGGGCCCATTGCATGCTGGACCAGGGAATGCGCACATCTTCGCCACTGCGCAGGCGGGCAATGGCGTGATCGCTGGCTACCTCAATCACCAAAGCCGGTAACAAACCACCTATCACACGATGCGCGGCAAGAAGCTTGCTGGCATCTTCCGGTGCAGCGTCCGGGTGG
>SKFV01000278.1 GCA_007117785.1 Pseudomonas sp. | reverse complement strand
GTCCTCGCGAATCAGGTTGCGGATGGCCGAGCTGCCGCGCATGATTTCGTGGGCCGCCACACGGCCGCCACCCTTGCGCTTCATCAGCGCCTGGGAAATGACCGCCTGCAGTGATTCCGACAGCATCGAGCGCACCATGGATTTTTCTTCACCCGGGAACACGTCGACGATACGGTCAATGGTCTTGGCCGCCGAGGTAGTGTGCAGGGTGCCAAACACCAGGTGACCGGTTTCCGCTGCGGTCAGCGCCAGGCGAATGGTCTCCAGGTCACGCATCTCACCCACCAGAATGATGTCCGGGTCTTCCCGCAGGGCCGAACGCAGTGCTTCGGCAAACCCCAGGGTGTCACGGTGGACTTCACGCTGGTTGACCAGACACTTCTTCGATTCGTGAACGAATTCGATCGGGTCTTCAATGGTCAGGATGTGCTCGTAGCGGGTGTTGTTCAGATAATCCAGCAAGGCTGCCAGCGTGGTTGACTTGCCTGAACCGGTCGGCCCGGTCACCAGCACCAGACCGCGTGGGGCATCGGCAATCTTCTTGAAAGTGTCACCCAAGCCCAGCTCTTCCATGGTCAATACCTTGGAAGGAATGGTCCGGAACACCGCAGAGGCGCCGCGTTGCTGATTAAAGGCATTCACCCGGAAGCGGGCGACGCCAGGTACCTCGAAGGAGAAATCCGTTTCCAGAAATTCTTCGTAGTCCTTGCGCTGCTTGTCATTCATGATGTCGTAGATCAGCGCGTGCACTTGCTTGTGCTCCATGGCGGGCACATTGATGCGCCGCACGTCGCCGTCCACACGAATCATGGGTGGCAGTCCTGCCGCCAGGTGCAAGTCCGACGCGCCCTGCTTGGCGCTGAAGGCTAACAGCTCGGTAATATCCATAGGGTTCCCCATTGGGCCCTGCAAGCATGTAGAATGCCGACAAGGTCACTTCGATTGGCAAGGTATCCAGATCAGTAATGTCAACGATAGCAGAAAATATTGCAAACGTTCGTGAACGTATTCAGCGCGCGGCAGAAAATGTCGGCCGTGACGCCGAACAAGTCACCTTGATTGCCGTCAGCAAGACCCGGCCTGCGGCTGCCATTCGCGAAGCCTGGGCAGCGGGGGTCCGCGACGTCGGCGAAAACTATCTGCAGGAAGCCCTCGACAAGCAAACCGAACTGGCCGATCTGCCGCTGACCTGGCATTTTATCGGCCCGATCCAGTCGAATAAGACCAAGGCGCTGGCAGAGCACTTTGACTGGGTACACAGCGTGGACCGGTTGAAGATCGCCCGGCGGCTGTCAGAGCAACGCCCGGCTGACCGTGATCCGTTGAACATCTGCCTGCAGGTAAACATCAGTGACGAGGCAAGCAAGTCCGGCATCAGCCTTGCCGAGCTGCCCGCACTGGCCGCCGAGGTAGCCGCGCTGCCCAACCTGCGTCTGCGCGGACTGATGGCCATACCGGCACCGGCCGATGACAGTGAGGGCCGCCGGCAACCGCTGCAGGCATTGCATGCCGCACTGCAAAGCCTGGGCATGGACCTGGATACCCTGTCGATGGGCATGACCGACGACCTCACTGAAGCCGTACAGGAAGGCGCCACCCAGGTGCGCATCGGTACCGCGCTGTTTGGCCCGCGTCACACCTCCGACTCGACACAAGGATAAGCACATGACTGCACCTGTTATTGGTTTTATCGGCGCCGGCAACATGGCCACCAGCCTGATCGGCGGCATGCTGCAACAGGACGTCAAACCGGGCCAGTTGATGGCCAGTGATCACAACCCGGAACAGGCCGCCAAACTGGCGCGCCAGTTCGGTATCCAGGCGCACAGCGACAATGCGCAACTGGCTCGTGATTGTGATGTACTGGTATTGGCGGTCAAGCCTCAGGTGATGCAGGAAGTCTGTCGCGCGCTGCCCGCGCGAAAGTCGGGCCAACTGGTCATGTCGATTGCTGCCGGGATCGACAGCCAGAGCCTCGCCGACTGGCTGGGTGCCGATGCCGCCATTGTCCGCTGCATGCCGAATACACCGTCTCTGCGCCGCCAGGGCGTCAGTTGTCTGTTTGCCAATGCCAATGTCAGCGCCGAGCAGAAGCAGCAGGCCGAGCAGATCCTCAATGCCGTCGGCATCAGCCTGTGGCTGGAAGAAGAACACTTGATTGATGCGGTGATCGCCGTTTCCGGTAGTGGCCCAGCCTACTTCTTCTACCTCATCGAAGCGATGACCGCCGCCGGCGAACAGCTGGGGCTGCCGCGCGATACTGCCGAACGCCTGACTCTGTTCACCGCCCTCGGCGCGGCAGACATGGCGGTGCACAGTGATGTTGACGCCAGCGAACTGCGCCGCCGCGTCAGCTCGCCCGGCGGCACCACCGAACAAGCAATCAGCAGCTTTGCCGCCGATGATTTTCCGGCGATTATTGCTCGCGGCATGCAAGCGGCCAGTCGCCGCGCTGCCGAAATGGCTGTCGAACTGGGCAGCTCCGCCAACGCCAACACCGAGGACACCCAATGACCGGACTTGATTCCGCCGCCATCTACCTGATCCAGACTCTGGGTAGCCTGTACCTGCTGATTGTGCTGCTGCGCTTTATCCTGCAGACCGTACGTGCCGACTTCTACAATCCGCTGACCCAGTTCTTTGTCCGCGCCACGGCCCCGTTACTGATGCCCTTGCGCCGGGTGATTCCGGGCTTTGGCGGAATCGACTTCGCCTCGCTGGTATTGGCGCTGATCATCCAGGCCATTCTGATCGGCCTGATCCTGGGCGTTTCCGGCCTAGGTATGCCCGGCATTCTGCAGATCATCGTCTGGGCTCTGGTCGGCATTACCGCACTGTTTGTGAAGATCTTCTTCTTTGCCCTGATCATCAGTGTGATCCTGTCCTGGGTTGCGCCGCAGAGCCAGAACCCGGCGGCACTGATCGTGCACCAGATCTGCGAGCCACTGATGGCTCCGATCCGGCGCTTCCTGCCATCCATGGGCGGGCTTGACCTGTCGCCGATCTTTGCATTTATTGCCCTGCGACTGGTCGATATGCTGTTGATCACCAACCTGGCAATTGCCACCGGCATGCCTCGTGGTCTGACCCTGGCCTACTGAACAATAATCAGGAATTCGCCACCCGATGTCCCAATTTCCCGACGATTGCGTAGGCCTGGTGACGCCGCAGCGCCAGGCGTTCGATGAACCCCTGCCGTTGTCCTGTGGGCGCTTACTGGGGCCTTACGAGCTGGTTTATGAAACCTATGGCAGCCTGAATGCCTCGGCCAACAACGCGGTGCTCGTATGCCATGCACTATCTGGGCATCACCACGCCGCCGGCTATCATCATGAAGATGAGCGCAAACCCGGCTGGTGGGATGCCTGTATTGGCCCCGGTAAAGCCATTGATACCAACCGCTTCTTTGTCGTCAGCCTGAACAACCTGGGCGGCTGCCATGGCTCCACCGGGCCTTCGAGTATCGACCCGGCCACGGGCAAGGCTTATGGCGCCAGCTTCCCGGTGGTTACCGTGGAAGACTGGGTGCACAGTCAGGCACGCCTGGCCGATCTGCTCGGCATTCAGCAATGGGCCGCCGTGGTCGGTGGCAGCCTGGGCGGCATGCAAGCTCTGCAATGGGCAATCAGCTACCCGGATCGGCTGCGCCATTGCGTGGCGATCGCCACCGCGCCCAAACTGTCGGCGCAGAACATCGCCTTCAACGAAGTCGCCCGCCAGGCCATCGTCACCGATCCGGATTTTCATAACGGTGACTACGCCGCTTTCGGCGTCATTCCCAAACGCGGCCTTACCCTGGCGCGCATGGTCGGGCACATCACCTACCTGTCCGACGATGCCATGGGCAAGAAATTCGGCCGCGACCTGCGCAGTGAGCAACTCAATTACGACCTCACCAGCGTCGAGTTCGAGGTGGAAAGCTACCTGCGCTATCAGGGCCAGGAATTCTCCGGTCGCTTTGATGCCAACACCTACCTGCTGATGACCAAGGCGCTGGACTACTTTGACCCGGCTGCCACCCATCAGGACGACCTGGCGCGCACCCTCGCCGGGGTAAAGGCCGACGTCATGCTGATGTCCTTCACCACCGACTGGCGCTTTTCCCCGGCGCGTTCGCGTGAACTGGTCGATGCGCTGCTTTCCGCCAACAAGAACGTCAGCTATCTGGAAATCGACGCGCCTCAGGGCCACGATGCCTTCCTGCTGCCGATCCCGCGCTACATCGATGCCTTCAGCGGCTACATGAACCGAATCGAGGTGGACGCATGAGCCTGCGTACCGATCTGCAAATCATCGAGCAATGGATTCCCGCCGCTACCCGCGTGCTCGACCTGGGGTGTGGCAGTGGCGAACTGTTGCAACATCTGGGCAATACCAAGCAGGTACAGGGGTATGGCCTGGAAATCGATCCCGGGCAAATTCAGACCTGTGTCGAACGCGGTGTGCGCGTGATCGAACAGAACATGGACCTGGGTCTCGACAACTTTGGTGACAACAGTTTCGATACCGTGGTCATGACCCAGGCGCTGCAAGCGGTACACTATCCGGACCGGGTACTGGAAGACATGCTGCGCATCGGCAAGGAAGGGATCCTCACCTTCCCCAACTTTGGTCACTGGCGCTGCCGCGTGCATCTGGGCATCAAAGGTCGCATGCCGGTGTCCGAGTTCATGCCCTACACCTGGTACAACACACCTAACATACATTTTTGTACGTTCAGGGATTTCGAACAGCTGTGCCGCGAGCGCTCTATTCGCATCCTTGATCGCCTGGTGGTCGACCAGACCCATCAAACCGGCTGGCTCAGTGGTTTCTGGCCCAACCTGCTGGGTGAGGTCGCTATCTACCGGGTAACCCGACAGGAGTAAATGTCATGAGTCGCTTCATCCTTTTGCTCTGCAGCCTGCTATTCGCCGGCAGCCTGCTGGCCCAGTCGCAAAGCCCGCAACGCTTTGGCGACCTGATCGTTTATCACAACACCTTCAACAGCAGCTATCTGTTACCGGATATCGCCGCCAAGGCCGGGCTGACCCGTGGCCGCACCCATGGCGTCATCAACCTGCTGGTGCAAAAGCAGACCGGCGACGGCCCGGTGCCGGTCGATGCCATCGTGGAAGGTACCGTGACCAACCTGGTGCAACAGGTCACCCCGATCCGCTTTATCCGCATCCAGGAAGGTGACGCCATCTACTTTGTCGCCAACTACACTTCCGCCCAACGCGGCCTACTGCGTTTCAACCTGAATATTCAGGAAAGTGAAGGCGCCCCGGTACATAACGTGCGCTTCCAGCAGGAGTTTCACCCGGATGACTGAATTGGGTTTTGATCGGCTGGTATTGGCCAGCGGTAATAAAGGCAAACTGGTCGAACTGCAGCAGATGCTCGGCGCACACGTCACTGTGGTGCCCCAGAGTGAGTTTCTCAGTGTAGAAGCCGAAGAAACCGGACTGACCTTTATCGAGAACGCCATCCTCAAGGCCCGGCATGCTGCCCGCGCCTCCGGGCTGCCGGCACTGGCGGATGATTCCGGCCTGGCGGTGGATGCCCTAGGCGGTGCGCCGGGGATCTACTCCGCGCGTTATGCTGATGGCGCCGGCGATGCCGCTAACAATGCCAAACTACTCAAGGCTCTGGACGGCGTTCCCGATGCCGAACGCGGCGCACGCTTTATCAGCGTACTGGCCTTGCTGCGCCACGCCGACGACCCGACCCCCATCATCTGTCAGGGTGAATGGCACGGGTGTATCCTGCATGCCCCCAGCGGCGAGCATGGCTTTGGCTACGACCCGCTGTTCTGGGTGCCGGAAACCAACTGCGCCAGTGCCGAACTGCCCGCCGCACAGAAAAACCGCCTCAGTCACCGTGGCAAAGCCATGGCGCAATTGCGCAAGCAGTTGGGGCTGGCGTGATTGCCCCGCTGCCACCTCTGGCAGCCTATGTGCATATCCCCTGGTGCGTACGCAAATGCCCTTACTGCGACTTCAATTCGCATGTCAGCGACAACGGCCTGCCTGAAACCGCCTATATTGATGCCTTGATCACCGACCTTGAGCAGGACCTGACCGTGATGGCCGAATACGGTGGCCAACAACGGGAACTGACCTCGATCTTTTTCGGCGGCGGCACGCCCAGCCTGTTTTCTGCCGCCAGCCTGGCCCGCCTGCTGGATGCCATGGCCGCTAGGCTGACCTTCGCCAGTGATATCGAAATCACCCTGGAAGCCAACCCCGGCACCTTCGAGCAGGCCAAGTTTGCCGACTACCGTCGTGCCGGTATCAACCGGCTGTCGATCGGCATCCAGAGCTTCAACGCCCAGCACCTGAAAGCCCTCGGCCGCATCCATGATGATCGCGAAGCGCTGGCCGCCGTCGATATGGCGCGCCGTGCCGGCTTCGACAACCTCAACCTCGACCTGATGCACGGCCTGCCGGGCCAGACCGAAAGTGACGCCCTGGCAGATATCGACCAGGCCATCGCCCTCGGCCCCGAGCACCAGTCCTGGTACCAGCTCACCCTGGAACCCAACACTTTGTTCTACAGCCAGCCGCCACAACTGCCGGAAGAGGACATCCTCTGGAGCATCCAGGAAGCCGGCCAGGCACGGCTGGCCGAAGCCGGCCTACGCCAGTACGAAGTCTCCGCCTATGCCCGCGAGGGGCGCATGGCCCGGCACAACCAGAACTACTGGCAGTACGGCGACTTTATCGGCATCGGTGCCGGTGCCCACGGCAAACTGACCCGCCCCGACGGGCATATCGAACGCTACTGGAAAACCCGCCTGCCCAAGGACTACCTCAACCCGGACAAAGCCTTCTGTGCCGGGCGCAAACCCCTTGGCGCCGACGACCTGCCCTTCGACTTTCTGATGAACGCCCTGCGCCTGCAGGATGGCGTACCCAGTGACAGCTACGCGCAACGCACCGGGCAGTCGCTGCACAGCATTGCCAACCAATTGGACAGTGCCGTGCAGCGCGGCCTGCTGGAGCCCTGGCAGCAACAGTTACGCCCCACCGCACGCGGTCATTTGTTCTTGAATGATCTGCTCGAAGGCTTCCTGTAAAAACCTTTTAAAACCTACTGCAACACCTCGCGAGACAAAACCGCTACTTGTAGCAAAGGCGCAGGCGCTTTAGGCTTGAACATTAGACTTGATACTCTGCCGAGGTCCGCATGAACCCCTTTCTGTTTGCCACCACCGCCCAGATTCTCTGTGAACCCGGTTCCGCCGTCCGCCTGGCCGAACTCTGCCGCGAGCGCGGAGCCACCCGCGTACTGGTCGTTACCGATCCCGGCATCACCCAACTCGGCCTGCTCGAAGCCAGCCTCGCCGACTTTCCCAAACAAAGCCTCAGCGTGCAGGTATTCGACCGCGTCGTCGCCGACCCGCCGGAAGCCGTGGTGCAATCCGCCGTTGACCAGGCCATCGACATGCAAGCCGACCTGATTGTCGGCTTTGGCGGCGGCAGCTCCATGGACGTCGCGAAACTGGTCGCCCTGCTCGCCCATCCACAGAGCCAGCAAAAGCTCGCCAACATCTATGGCGTCGGCAACGCCAAAGGCCAGCGCCTGCCGCTGATCCAGGTACCAACCACCGCCGGCACCGGCTCCGAAGTCACCCAGATCAGCATCATCACCACCGGCGAAACCAGCAAAATGGGCGTCGTCTCCCCACTGCTGCTACCCGATTTGGCCCTGCTGGATGCCGACCTCACCCTCGGCCTGCCCTCCGCCGTCACCGCCGCCACCGGCATCGACGCCATGGTGCACGCCATCGAAGCCTACACCAGCAAAATCAAGAAAAACCCGCTGTCCGACATGCTCGCCCGCGAAGCCCTACGCCTGCTCGCCGGCAACCTCGACGAAGCCGTCCACAACGGCCAAAACCGCGAAGCCCGCCAGGCCATGCTGCTCGGCGCCCTGCTTGCCGGCCAGGCCTTCGCCAACGCCCCGGTTGCCGCCGTACACGCCCTGGCCTACCCGCTGGGCGGCCACTTCCACATCCCCCACGGCCTGTCCAATTCCCTGGTCTTGCCCAGCGTCATTGCTTTCAACGCACCCGCCGCGCAAGACCTCTACGCCGAACTGGCCCCGTTACTGGTCAAAGACCTCAAGCCCGGCAGCGCCGCCAGCCAGACCGAACAGCTGGTCAACGCCCTGGCCGACCTCAGCCCACGCTGCAACCTGCCCAGCCGCCTGCGCGACGCCGACGTCCCCGAGTCCAGCCTGGAAATGCTCGCCCGCGACGCCATGCTGCAACAGCGCCTGCTGGTGAATAACCCACGGGCAGTGACCGAAGCAGATGCACTGGCGATTTATCGGCAGGCGTACTAAAACGCTGCTGAAACCTTGAAGGCGGATTTGGTGGCGGGCTGAGCTGGAACGTCTGTGGCAGGCGACTGCCAGGGATGGCAGAAGGGCAGAAAATGCAGGAGCAATTTTCTGCCCGCCACAGACGAGCTACAGGGACGTACTTGCCGCGTGCCCAGCCCAGTGGGTCACCAAGCCCGCAACACACCGAACCATGACTGACAGCACAATTGACGCACAATAAGCAGAGAACCCAATGACCACCAAGCCCCAGCGCAGCGACTACCCCTACCTGCACCCCATCACCACCCGCTGGCACGACAACGACATCTACGGCCACGTCAACAACGTCACCTACTACGGCTACTTCGACAGCGCCGTCAACAGCTGGCTGATCACCGAAGGCGGCCTCGACATCCACAACGGCCAGCAGATCGCCTTCGTCGTCAGCTCCAGCTGCGACTACTTCGCCCCCATCGCCTTCCCCGAACCCATCGACGTCGGCGTGCGCGTAGCAAAACTTGGAAACAGTTCCGTCAACTACGAACTCGCCATCTTCAAACCTGGCAGCGACGACGCCTGCGCTGTCGGCCGCTTCGTCCACGTCTTCGTGGAACGCAGCAGCAACCGCCCCTGCCCCATCCCCGACGGCCCACGCGCCGCCTTGCAACGCCTCATCCCCTGAACCGCCCAGCAACAGCCCGCATAATGCGGGCTGGCAGAGCACAACCGCCTCTCGATAAATAAAAACTATCAACTTCCTGCCCAAATCCTACTGGCAGTAATCAGTTACCGTTGCTACAACTAATACACTCACTGCATACGGGTGTAGGTATAAAGGCCTACACTTTTTTGCAGGGAAGAACATCAGTCTGACCGCAACCCGGTCAGCAAAAACATGAAACTGCTACCCGCAGAGTTCAGTCACCCAGATGGAATCGGAGATAGCTATGAGCGATAACAACAAGGGCAAATGCCCGGTAATGCACGGTGGCAACACCTCAGGCAACACCAACAAGAATTGGTGGCCAGAGAATCTCAATCTCGACATCCTGCACCAACACGACAGCAAGACGAACCCCCTGGGCGAAGACTTCAACTACGCCGAAGAATTCAAGAAACTTGACCTCGAAGCGGTCAAGAACGACCTCAAAGCGCTGATGACCGACAGCCAGGAATGGTGGCCTGCAGACTGGGGTCACTACGGCGGCCTGATGATTCGCCTGGCTTGGCACGCCGCTGGCACCTACCCTATCTCCGATGGTCGTGGCGGTGCAGGTACCGGTAACCAGCGCTTCGCCCCTATCAACTCCTGGCCCGACAACGCCAACCTTGACAAAGGTCGTCGTCTGCTGTGGCCGATCAAGAAAAAGTACGGCAACAAACTGTCTTGGGCCGACTTGATGATTCTCGCCGGCAACATGGCCTATGAGTCCATGGGCTTCAAAACCTTCGGCTTTGCCGGTGGTCGTGAAGACATCTGGCACCCGGAAAAAGACATTTACTGGGGTTCAGAAAAAGAGTGGCTGGCACCTTCCGGTAGCGAAGGCAGCCGTTATTCTGGCGAACGCGACCTGGAAAACCCCCTTGCTGCGGTAATGATGGGCCTGATCTACGTTAACCCGGAAGGTGTCGATGGCAAGTCTGACCCGCTGAAAACCGCGCATGACGTACGCGTCACTTTCCAGCGTATGGCAATGAACGATGAAGAAACCGTTGCCTTGACCGCTGGCGGCCACACCGTCGGTAAGTGCCACGGTAATGGCGATGCTGCCAACCTTGGACCTGAACCTGAAGCGGCTGATGTTGAAGAACAAGGCCTTGGCTGGAACAACCACAAAACGCGCGGTATTGGTCGCGACACCGTCACCAGTGGTATTGAAGGTGCGTGGACAACCAACCCGACCCAGTGGGATAACGGCTACTTCCACCTGTTGTTGAACTACGAATGGGAACTCAAGAAGAGCCCGGCCGGTGCCACTCAGTGGGAACCGATCAACATCAAGGAAGAAGACAAGCCGGTTGATGTCGAAGACCCGTCTATCCGTCTCAACCCGATCATGACCGACGCTGACATGGCGATGAAGATGGACCCGGAGTACCGCAAGATTTCCGAGCGGTTCTATAAGGATCCAGCTTATTTTGACGATGTCTTTGCCCGCGCCTGGTTCAAACTGACCCACCGCGACCTGGGGCCTAAGAGTCGCTACCTCGGCGCCGATGTGCCGGCGGAAGACCTGATCTGGCAGGATCCGGTACCTGCGGTCGATTACACCCTGAGCGATGCAGACATTGCTGACCTCAAGGCAAAGATCCTTGCTACTGGCGTCAGCGTCTCGGACCTGGTCAGCACAGCCTGGGACAGCGCACGGACCTTCCGTGGTTCCGATTGCCGCGGCGGCGCCAACGGCGCCCGTATCCGTCTTGCTCCGCAGAAAGACTGGGAAGGCAACGAGCCCGCTCGCCTGCAAAAGGTTCTCAAGGCCCTGGAAGACCTGCAGGCCAGCTTGAGCAAGAAAATCAGCCTGGCTGACCTTATTGTACTGGCCGGTACTGCCGGTGTAGAAAAAGCAGCCAAAGATGCCGGCGTGGATATCACCGTTCCATTTGCACCAGGCCGCGGCGACGCGACTGATGCAGATACCGACGTAGATTCCTTCGAGCCGCTCGAGCCCGTGCATGATGGCTTCCGTAACTGGGTAAAGAAAGACTACGTGGTTCAGCCGGAAGAAATGTTGCTCGACCGCGCTCAGTTAATGGGTCTGACGGCACCGGAAATGACCGCACTGATCGGTGGCATGCGGGTACTGGGTACCAACCATGGTGGCACCAAACATGGCGTATTCACTGATCGCGTAGGCGTTCTGAGTAATGACTTCTTCGTCAACCTGACGGATATGTCCTATAACTGGAAGCCTACTGGCAAAAACTCTTACGACATCGTCGAGCGCAAGAGTGGTCAGACCAAGTGGACGGCTACCCGCGTCGACCTGGTATTCGGTTCAAACTCCGTCCTTCGCTCGTATGTCGAAGTTTACGCACAGGATGACAACCGCGAGAAGTTCGTTCGCGACTTCGTCAAAGCCTGGATCAAAGTGATGAACGCCGATCGTTTCGATCTGGCCTGATCACCTGTGGTACCGCGCCAGCATTGCTGGCGCGGCATGCAAAAGGGGCTGCACATGCAGCCCCTTTTCTATGTCCAACTATGGCGTTT
>SKFV01000010.1 GCA_007117785.1 Pseudomonas sp. | reverse complement strand
CCTGACGACGCTGGAAGCTGCGCTCCAGGGTTGCCAGTTGCTGACGATTGTTGGCACCGAGGACTTCCTCTTCATCACTGGCATGCACCACTTTGACCGGTACACCCTGTTCGACTGCCAACGCGACCACATCGGTCAGATAATATTCACCCTGAGCATTGTCACTGGACAGGCTGGTCAGCCAGTTATGCGCCTGACTGCCCGGTATTGCCATAATGCCGGTATTCCCTTCGCGAATCAGCAGCTGTTCTGCGCTGGCATCCTTCTGTTCTACAATGGCCTGCACCCGATCTGCCGCATCACGCACAATCCGCCCATAACCGCTTGGGTCCCGCATCTGCACCGTCAACAAGCCGAGTGAGCTACTGGCCGCCTGCTGGCTGAGCTGTTGCAAAGTGCTGTGCTGCAACAAGGGTACATCGCCATAGAGCACCAATATCTGATCCGCACCGGTCAATTGCGGCAATGCCTGGGCTACGGCATGCCCGGTACCCAATTGTTCGGTCTGCTCGACCCAATTGATATCCTCTGCTGCCAGTCGCTCACGAACCAGGTCAGCACCATGTCCGATAACCACATGAATCCGCTCTGGTTGCATGGCACGTGCGCAGTCCAGTGCATGCCCGAGCATGGGTTTGCCCGCCACCGGGTGCAGTACCTTTGGCAACGCAGAGCGCATACGTGTGCCCTGGCCGGCGGCGAGAATGACAACATGCAGTTTCATTGAAAATCCTTTAGGCAATAGCAATAAAAACTTGATGATAACAAAGCAACGCGGCCATTGGGGTCAGGATGCAGACAAGAAAAAAGGCAGCCGAAGCTGCCTTTCTCGTTACCGGTTATTAAGCGGCGGTCCACCATACTTCTTGCGCATTTCCTGCACGGTCCGCAGCTGGGCTGCGGCCTCGGCGAGACGGGCTGAGGCCGAACCATAATCGAACTCGGCGCCTTTCTCGTTGAGGGCTTTCTCTGCGGCTTTCTTTGCTTCCACAGCAGCTGCTTCGTCGATGTCACCAGCACGGATAGCCGTGTCGGCAAGCACCTTGACCATGCTCGGCTGAACTTCCAGGTAGCCACCGGAGATGTAATACACCTCTTCGCTGCCATCCTGACGGATCACCCGAACCGGGCCCGGCTTGAGATCGGTCAGCAGTGGCGTGTGACCAGGCAGAATACCCAGATCACCCATGTTGCCATGCGCCACAACCATTTCGACCAGGCCGGAGAACAGCTCTTCTTCCGCGCTAACAATATCGCAGTGCACTGTCATAGCCATAATATTGCCTCGGTTCTGCGCCCGCTTGCACGGGCGCTACCATTACATTTTCTTCGCTTTCTCGATCGCTTCATCAATGGTGCCGACCATGTAGAACGCCTGCTCGGGCAGGTGGTCATAGTCGCCATTGAGGATGCCCTGGAAGGCACGAATGGTATCTTTCAAGGACACATACTTACCGGGTGCGCCGGTAAAGACTTCGGCCACGAAGAACGGTTGCGACAGGAAGCGCTGCATCTTACGAGCGCGGGCTACCAGTTGCTTGTCTTCTTCGGACAGTTCGTCCATACCCAGAATGGCAATGATGTCTTTCAGCTCTTTGTAGCGCTGCAGAACATACTGCACATTACGGGCGATGTCGTAATGTTCCTGACCGATGATCAGCGGATCCAGCTGACGACTGGTGGAGTCGAGCGGATCTACCGCCGGGTAGATACCCAGGGAAGCGATATCACGCGACAGTACCACGGTCGCATCCAGGTGGGCGAAGGTGGTCGCCGGCGACGGGTCAGTCAAGTCATCCGCCGGTACGTATACCGCCTGGATGGACGTGATCGAGCCAGTCTTGGTCGAAGTGATACGTTCCTGCAGAACACCCATCTCTTCAGCCAGCGTCGGCTGGTAACCTACCGCTGACGGCATACGACCCAACAGGGCAGATACTTCGGTACCGGCCAGGGTATAACGATAGATGTTATCGATGAACAGCAGTACGTCACGACCTTCGTCACGGAACTTCTCGGCCATGGTCAGGCCAGTCAGTGCCACACGCAGTCGGTTACCTGGCGGCTCATTCATCTGACCGTAAACCAGGGCAACCTTGTCGAGTACGTTGGAGTCCTTCATCTCGTGATAGAAGTCGTTACCTTCACGAGTACGCTCACCCACACCGGCAAATACAGAATAACCGCTGTGCTCGATGGCGATGTTGCGGATCAGCTCCATCATGTTGACGGTTTTACCGACACCGGCACCACCGAACAGACCGACCTTACCGCCCTTAGCGAAAGGACACATCAAATCGATGACCTTGATCCCGGTTTCCAGCAGCTCGTTGGAGCCTGCCTGTTCGGAATAGGAAGGGGCCTTGCGGTGGATTTCCCAGCGCTCTTCCTCACCGATGGGGCCAGCTTCATCAATCGGGCGACCCAGCACGTCCATGATGCGACCCAGGGTCTTGATGCCGACCGGTACGCTGATGGCGGTGCCAGTGTTGCTGACATTGATGCCACGCTTGAGGCCTTCGGTGGTACCCATGGCGATGGCGCGAACTACGCCGTCACCCAATTGCTGTTGCACTTCGAGTGTCAGGTCTTCATGACCCTCCACCTGCAGCGCGTCATAGATCTTCGGCACGTCTTCGCGGGAAAATTCCACGTCGATGACGGCGCCGATGATTTGAACGATACGTCCGCTACTCATGTGTTGGTTCCTCTAAAAGTTTGAAACCTGACCGTTAAACCGCGGCGGCGCCGCCAACGATTTCCGAAATTTCCTGGGTGATCGCCGACTGACGTGCCTTGTTGTAGATGAGCTGCAAATTGTCGATGAGCTCACCGGCGTTGTCAGTCGCGCTTTTCATCGCGATCATCCGGGCCGCTTGTTCACAAGCATTGTTTTCGATCACTGACTGATAGACCTGCGACTCGATGTAACGGGTCAACAGACCATCCAGCAGCATCTGGGCATCGGGTTCATAGACATAATCCCAGTGACCCTGCAGCTCTTCCTTACTGGTCGGAACCAGGGGAATCATCTGCTCGACCTTGGGCTGCTGAACCATGGTGTTTACAAACCCATTGGAGACCAGATACAAGCGATCGATACGGCCTTCCTGGTACGCATCCAGCATCACCTTGATGCTGCCGATCAGGTCATTCAGGGCCGGTGCTTCACCCAGATTCGTGATCGCTGCTACCACGTTGCCGCCAAAGCTGCGGAAGAAGCTGGCGCCCTTGCTACCGATCACACAGAGGTCAGTTTCAACACTCTGATCGCGCCATCCCTTCATGTTCTGAACCAGGGCCTTGAACAGGTTAGTGTTCAGACCACCGCAGAGACCACGATCGGTACTCACCACGATATAGCCAACCCGTTTGACCGTGCGCTCCTGCATAAAGGAGTGCTTGTACTCGGGGTTGGCATTGGCCAGATGGCCAATTACCTGGCTGATACGCTCAGCGTACGGACGGCTGGCGGTCATGCGCTGTTGTGCTCTGCGCATTTTACTGACCGCGACCTTTTCCATCGCGCTGGTGATCTTCTGCGTACTTTTAATACTCGCAATCTTGGTGCGAATCTCTTTTGCGCCTGCCATATGACACCTTTCAGGTTAGCCCGTAGCCGGGTCGCACGAAGCGGGACACGACTGCATCATGCCCCGCGCTCGGCTTACCAGCTTTGGGTTGCCTTGAAGTTCTCGATGCCAGACTTGATACCGGCTTCGATCTCGTCGTTGTAATCGCCCTTCTCGTTGATCTTGGCCAGCAAATCGGCGTGATCACGTTTGAAGTAAGCGAGCAGTGCTTTCTCGAAGGCGCCGATCTTGTTCATTTCGACGTCAGTCAGGAAGCCTTTTTCGGCAGAGAAAATGCTGATCGACATTTCGGCAACCGACATCGGCGCATACTGGTCCTGCTTCATCAGCTCGGTAACGCGCTGACCGTGCTCCAGCTGCTTACGGGTTGCCTCATCGAGGTCCGAAGCAAACTGGGCGAAGGCCGCCAGTTCACGATACTGAGCCAGCGCGGTACGAATACCACCGGACAGCTTCTTGACGATCTTGGTCTGTGCCGAACCACCTACCCGCGATACCGAGACACCCGCGTTGACCGCAGGGCGGACACCAGAGTTGAACAGGTTCGATTCCAGGAAGATCTGACCATCGGTGATCGAGATCACGTTGGTCGGTACGAAAGCAGATACGTCACCGGCCTGGGTTTCAATGATCGGCAGCGCGGTCAGAGAACCGGTCTTGCCTTTCACTTCGCCATTGGTCAGCTTCTCTACCCAGTCTTCCGATACGCGCGATGCACGCTCCAGCAGACGACTGTGGAGATAGAAGACGTCACCCGGGTAGGCTTCACGGCCCGGTGGGCGGCGCAGCAGCAGGGAGATCTGACGATAGGCAACCGCCTGCTTGGACAGATCATCATAAATGATCAGTGCGTCTTCGCCGCGGTCACGGAAATATTCACCCATGGTGCAACCGGAGTAGGGCGCAAGGAACTGCAGGGATGCCGGATCAGATGCGGAAGCCGCCACCACGATGGTGTGTGCCATCGCATTGTGCTCTTCCAGCTTGCGTACCACGCTGGCGATGGTCGATTGCTTCTGACCAACGGCGACGTAGATACATTTGATGCCGGAATCTTTCTGGTTGATGATGGCGTCGATGGCCATCGCCGTTTTACCGGTCTGACGGTCACCAATGATCAGCTCACGCTGACCACGGCCAATCGGAATCATCGCATCGACCGACTTGTAGCCGGTTTGTACCGGCTGGTCGACCGACTTACGCCAGATCACACCCGGGGCGACTTTCTCGACCGCGTCAGTTTCTTTCGCATCGATAGTACCCTTGCCGTCCAGCGGGTTACCCAGGGCGTCAACGACGCGACCGAGCAACTCAGGGCCAACCGGAACTTCCAGAATGCGACCGGTACACTTGGCGGTCATACCTTCGGCCAGGCCGAGGTAGTCACCCAGAATTACCGCACCGACCGAGTCCTGCTCCAGGTTGAGTGCCATACCATAGACACCACCAGGGAATTCGATCATTTCACCGTACATCACATCGGCCAGGCCGTGGATACGGACAATACCGTCAGATACACTGACGACAGTACCGACATTGCGAGCTTGAGAAGAGACGTCGAGTTGATCGATACGCTTCTTGATAATTTCGCTAATTTCGGAAGGATTCAATTGCTGCATGCCATGTCCCTCAAATCAGGATTTCAACGCCTCGGCAAGCTGTGCCAGCTTGCCGCGGACCGAACCATCGATAACCAGGTCACCCGCCCGGATCACCACACCGCCAATCAGCGCGGGGTTGATCGTCACCTGCGGGGTCACTGCTCGGTCCAACCGCTTGGATAGCGCGGTTACCAGCGTTTTCTGTTGATCTTCGCTCAGCTCGAAGGCGCTTTCGACTTCGACTGCGACGCTCCGATCGTGCTCCGCCTTATGCTGCTCGTAGAGCTCGGCGATAACCGGGATCAAGGGCAGACGGTCATGCTCGGCGAGGGTTCGAATAAAATTGCCAAACCCCGCGTCAATATGACCTTCGCACACCATGAGCAGGTCGTCGGCCTTGCGCGTCCGCGTCAAACCCGGATTGCGCACTCTATCGGCAAAGGCCGCATCGACCACTGCAGCGCTGGCCAGGGCCAGCATACCGGACCAGGCGTCAAGCGCTTGGGCACCGGCTGCATGTTCGAATGCGGCTTTGGCGTAAGGCCGAGCTAGCGTGTTGATAGTAGCCATCGCTCGCCTCGCTTAGAGTTGTGAGGCCAGTTTATTGACCAGCTCACTGTGGGCCTTGGAATCAACTTCAGATTCCAGAATGTGCTCGGCACCTTGGACCGCCAATGCGGCGACCTGGGCACGGAGTTGTTCTTTGGCGCGGTTGATCTCCTGGTCGATCTCAGCCTTGGCTGACTCGATCAGACGCTCACCTTCGGAACGTGCTTGTTGCTTGGCTTCCTCGATGATCTGGTTGGCGTTCTTGTTCGCCTTGTCCAGAATCTGGGTTGCCTGTTCCTTGGTGCCACGCAGGGTATCAGCAGCTTTTTCCTGAGCCAGACTCAGGTCACGCTGAGCGCGGCCAGCCGCGTCCAGACCTTCAGCGATTTTTTTCTGGCGTTCAGCCATGGCAGCCGTAATCGGCGGCCACACAAACTTCATGCAGAACCAGACAAAAAGTGCGAAGGCAATCGTTTGACCAATTACAGTCAGGTTAATATTCACAGCGATTTACCTCGTGCTATTCGTTGATTCCCGGGTACTCAGAGTCGATAAGGCAGGGCATTTGCCCTGCCTGCTATCGCAGAACGATAGATCAACCAGCAACGCCAGGGGCAACAACGAAGATCAGGTACATCGCAATACCAACACCGATCATCGGAACGGCGTCAAGCAGACCGGCCATGATGAAGGTTTTGGTTTGCAGCTGCGGAGCCAGCTCAGGCTGACGGGCAGTGGATTCCAGCAGCTTGCCACCGAGCAGGGCGAAGCCGATGCCGGTGCTCAGAGCGCCCAGACCGATGATGATGGCGGCAGCAATGATAACGAGTTCCATAATTACTCCTAAGTTTCTAGTTTAAGTTGCAGTTGGTTGAAAACGGGTTACCGCGTTAGTGATCCTCGTGAGCCTGACTCAGGTAAACGATGGTCAGTACCATGAAGATGAAGGCCTGCAGCGGAATAACCAGAAGATGGAAGATCGCCCAGGGCAGATAGAGCGTCCATTGCAGGAAGAACGGCAGCAATGCAATCAGGATGAAGACCACTTCACCGGCATACATGTTACCGAACAAACGCAGTGCCAGACTGATCGGTTTGGTCAGCAGGCCAAGAATTTCGAGGAATAGGTTAAACGGAATCAGCGCCCAGTGAGGGAAGGGCGTGAACGAGAGTTCCTTGGCAAAGCCAGCAGCACCCTTGATCTTGATGCTGTAGAAGATGATCAGCAGGAAGACACCCAGCGCCATACCAATGGTGGCATTGACATCTGTGGTGGGAACAATTTTGAAGAACTCGGTACCCGTGGTCATCATGACCAGGCCTGGAATCCAGTCAACCGGCAGCCATTTCAAGGAGTTCATCAGGAAAATCCAGACGAAGATGGTCAGTGCCAGCGGGGCAATCATGGCGCTGCGGCCGTGGAAGGTGTCTCGCACCATGCCCTGAACAAACTCAACGCACATCTCCACCAGATTCTGCAGGCCGGAAGGTGCATCGGCACTGGCCCGCTTGGCGGCACGCCCAAAGACAAAGGCGAACAACAAGCCCATGAGGATGGAGAAGATCATGGTGTCAACGTGAATGGACATAAAGCCCATTGCATCAACATCTTCATAACTCTGCGCCATAATCCAGCCTTTCTCGGGATGGGCTCCGAAGACTGCGTTTTGCAAGTGGTGCTGAATGTAGCCAGCTGAATCGTCTGCCATAGTTGCCTCGAACGCTAATGCTTTTGAAAGCTTTTAACCAGCAAGGGAGCACTGGCACTTACCGCCAATCCCGCGAGGTAGCCGATAAACAGGGCTATTTCCTCCAGCGGACTTACTCCCAGCCACACCACAATAAAGAGTGCGGCGGTCAGAATCAGTTTGCCTGCCTCGCCCGAAAACATTTCGGTGACGATGGCTCGTGTCGACCGGGCGCCACTGTAACGGAACACCCGAAAGACAAAATACGCGTTGGGGACCAGTGCAATAAGTCCACCCAACAGGCCGGAATACCCGGCAACAGGACCCTGGAAAAACCACAGAGTCAAAGCAATCCCGACGGTCAACAGGGCTTGCCACTTCAACACCGGAAAACCGGGCCAGCGATGAAACGGGGTACGATTGGGCGTTCTTGCGTCCATTTACCCTGCCTGCTGGTGAATAAGTACGTTCGGGCCAGGAACGCTTATTTGCAAAAATCCAGTGCATTTACAAGGCCAAAATAGCGCGAGGAGTATAGGTCGAATAGCCCCGGCGTTCAACCGTAGTGGCATAAAATTCAAAGTCTTCACCCATATGCGTCGTGGCTTGCCAGCCTGCGACCGCTTAGCCCGCACTTATTTGATATGTGCCAATACACCATCCAGTTCATCCAGCGAACTGTAACTGATCACCAGCTTGCCCTTACCACGCGCGCCATGCTGGATTTTCACTTCGGCACCCAACCGCTCTGACAGGTCACTCTGCAGGTGTTCGATATTCGGATCAGGACGCTGGTTGAGCTGTGTCTGACGCGGTTTGAGCAACTGGCGCACCAAAGCTTCAGTCTGGCGAACGGTCAACCCCTTGGCCACTACCTGGCGGGCTGCTGCGGTCTGTTCTTCCAGTGGCAGGCCCAGCAGGGCGCGGGCATGGCCCATTTCGATATCACCCCGTTCGAGCAACAGCTTGACGTCATCCGGTAATGCCATCAGACGCAACAGATTGGTGATACTGACACGGGACTTGCCCACCGCATTGGCAACCTGTTGCTGAGTCAGCTCGAATTCCTGCTGCAGGCGATGCAGCGCCATGGCCTCTTCTATCGGATTGAGGTCTTCACGTTGGATATTCTCGATCAGTGCCATGGCAATGGCGGCTTCATCCGGCACATCGCGGATAACCGCCGGAATATAATCCAGCCCGGCCTGCTGGGTGGCGCGCCAGCGACGCTCACCGGCGATGATTTCATAACGCCCGCCACCAATGGGGCGCACCACGATAGGCTGCATGACACCCTGGGCCTTGATCGACTCAGCCAGCTCTTCCAGAGCTTGCGGATCCATATCCCGGCGTGGCTGGTATTTGCCTCGCTGGATCAGATCAACTGGCAGGTCCTTGAGCAGATGATCCTGCTGCACATCACCGCCCTGCTCATCTTGTGGGGCAGTACTCTGTCCCAGCAAGGCATCAAGTCCTCGTCCCAAGCCACGTTTCTTGGCCGCCATGGCGCTAGTGTCCTTCGTTCTTGTTAATCGGTTACCGGAGCCGGCTGTTGTTTGCCGGCTGCCTGCTTGCTGCGTCGTATCAATTCACCGGCCATTGCCAGATAGGCCACTGCGCCGCGCGATTGCTTGTCATAAACCAGCGCCGGCATACCAAAACTCGGGGCTTCGGCCAGTCGTACGTTGCGCGGAATCACCGTCTGGTACAACTGATCAGCAAAGTGCTGGCTGAGCTGGGCCGACACATCCTGGGTCAGGCTGTTGCGCGGGTCGTACATGGTGCGCAGCAAACCTTCAATCTGCAAGCCGGGGTTCAGTACACTGGTAATGCGATTGATCGTGTTGATCAATGCGGACAGCCCTTCCAGGGCGTAATACTCACACTGCATGGGGATAATAACCCCATCGGCTGCGACCAGACCATTGACGGTGAGCATATTCAATGATGGCGGGCAGTCGATGATGATGTAGTCGTATTTGCTGCGCACATTGGTCAGCGCATAACGCAAACGGCTTTCTTTCATCTTGATGTCGAGCAGCTCCACTTCTGCTGCTGTAAGGTCGCCATTGGCCGGCAACAGGTCATAGCCGCCATGCTCGGAGGCAACCACGGTAGCGTCGAAATTGCTGCGCCCGGTGAGCAACTCATACACCGAGTTGTCCAGCTCACTCTTGTCGATGCCGCTGCCCATGGTGGCGTTACCCTGAGGATCGAGGTCAACCAGCAGCACCTTGCGCTTGGTGGCAGCCAGTGAGGCAGCCAGATTGATACTGGTGGTCGTTTTAGCGACACCGCCTTTCTGGTTGGCTATGGCCAATACCTTGCCCACTCTGACCTCCTATGCGTTCTGCGCTTCCGGCTGACGTTGCAGTATCAACAGATGGCGACTGCCCTGACAACCGGGTACCTGCAGGGTATGGCTGGCAAGCAATTTAAAATCCACTGGCAGGGCGGCCAATTCATCGGCGGGATATTGCCCTTTCATGGCTAACCAGCGCGTTGTCGGTTTGGCCAGATGACGGGTCAACTGGACAAAATCACTCAACGCACTGAAGGCTCGGGAAACAATACCATCGAATAGCTGTTCAGGGCCAAAGGCTTCGACACGGGTATTTACTACCGTCAGATTATCCAGCTTGAGTTCGATTTTTGCCTGGGTCAGAAAACGGGTTTTCTTGCCGTTGCTGTCGAGCAGGGTAAAGCGGGATTCCGGCTGCATGATGGTCAGGATCAGCCCCGGCATGCCGCCACCGCTGCCGACATCCAGCCAGTTGCCCGGTTCAACAAAGGGCAGAATACTCAGGCTGTCGAGCAGATGCCGGCTGACCATTTCATCCGGATCGCGCACTGCGGTCAGGTTGTAGGCCTTGTTCCACTTGTTCAGTAGCGCCATGTAGGCGAGCAGCTGATCGACCTGACTGTCAGTCAGATTGAGCCCGAGCTGACGGGCACCCTGATGCAATTCCCTGGCGTGGTCAGACATCCCTGTCACGCCTCCTGGGCCAGGCGACGACCGCCCAGGGCATTGCGTTTTTTCAGATGAATCAGCAACAGGCTGATGGCTGCCGGGGTGACACCTGGGATACGCGAAGCCTGACCCAGGGTTTGCGGCCGCACATCGGCCAGTTTGTGGCGGATTTCATTCGACAGCCCATTGAGTGCCGCGTAGTCGAGGTCTTCAGGCAGCAAAGTCGCCTCATGCTGACGCAGCTTGTTGATTTCTTCCTGCTGACGCTCGATGTAACCAGCGTATTTGCACTGGATCTCCACCTGTTCTGCGGCA
This sequence comes from Pseudomonas sp., assembly GCA_007117785.1. Classification (GTDB taxonomy): domain Bacteria; phylum Pseudomonadota; class Gammaproteobacteria; order Pseudomonadales; family Pseudomonadaceae; genus Halopseudomonas. Next base: position 845 of record SKFV01000010.1, on the reverse strand, counting down.
TCAACCGCCACATCGCTGGCTCCACTCAGTTCACATAGCCCGGCATAATCCACTTCCGGTCGGCGCAACAGGTCGAGCAAATTGTATTCATGGGTCAATGGCGTGCCATAGCGCAGGGTAAAGGCTTGCCCCTCCGGGCTGTTTGGCTGCACCCAGGTGCTGCGCAAACGCTGGGTTTCCTGTTCGATGGCTTCACGCTTGCTGCTGAACACCGACCAGCGATGATCATCGACCAGCCCCAGCTCACGGCCCTGCTCGGTCAGACGTAAATCAGCATTGTCTTCGCGCAGTACCAGACGGTATTCGGCGCGTGAGGTGAACATGCGATAGGGCTCACGGGTGCCCATGGTGATCAGGTCGTCGACCAGCACACCGATATAGGCTTCATCGCGACGCGGGCACCAGGCTTCCAGTCCCTTGGCACGACGGGCAGCATTCAGCCCGGCCAGCAGGCCCTGGGCAGCGGCCTCTTCGTAACCGGTGGTGCCGTTGATCTGGCCGGCAAAGAACAGACCATCAATCACCTTGGTTTCCAGTGAATACTTCAGATCCTGTGGATTGAAATAATCGTATTCAATGGCATAGCCGGGGCGCAGGATATGCGCATTTTCCAGCCCCTGGATCGAGCGCACTATCTGCAATTGCACATCGAAGGGCAGGCTGGTGGAAATGCCGTTGGGATACAGCTCGTGGGTGGTCAGCCCTTCCGGTTCGATAAATACCTGATGCTGGTTCTTGTCGGCAAAACGATGAATCTTGTCTTCAATCGACGGGCAATAGCGTGGGCCGATACCTTCGATAACCCCGGTATACATGGGTGAACGATCAAGGTTCTGGCGAATGAT
>SKFV01000077.1 GCA_007117785.1 Pseudomonas sp. | reverse complement strand
GTGCTGCTGATACGCTCGACCGGCTCTTGCCAGCCCGAGGCAGTAACCACTGTGGGGGCCAGCCTGACGCTATCCGTCGTGGCAGCCGCTGTGGTAGTCAGCGCCAGCCCCGACAGAACAACAACAAGGGGAAACCGGACCTTGAGCGGATACCGGCAATAAGGCTGTTTCATTGGAAATCCCATACCAGACATGCACTTCGCTTCGGCGCATGGATAATGACTGCCGGCCCATCGTTGACCGCCACCTGCTCAAGATGTGCCCGCAGGGCAACCCCGGTGGATACCCGACAGGCGGGGTTGAAACGCTGCTGAAACCAGCTGTCAGCGGCGCTGAAATCGGCAAAACGGTAGCTGAAGGTCCAGTCCGCGACGTGCACGGCATGGGGTTGCAGACTGGACGGCAAACGCTTGAGGATCAGCTCTACCGCTGGCGTTTCATCCTCCCCATGCAGGGCCGCTGGCAAGGCACCTGACAAACAGGCCTGACGTGGGCCGCGTTGAGCCGGCACGCTCCAGACCATGCGTCGCTTGCATAACGGAGCCAGATATTTCCAGAAGACCTCCGGCTGCTCCAGCGGGCCACACATGCTGGCGGCCAACACCGTATCGTGCGGTTGCAGTGACAACTCGCCCAGCTGCTGCCAGACCGCCCGCAACACCTGCAACCGGAAGCCCTCACGGCTACCCAGGTCTTGCAGCGCATCCGCCAGAAAGGCGTTGGGCTCGACAGCCGTCCAGGCTGCCGAGCGTGACAGAAAGCTGGCCGGGAGGGTGCCGCCACCAGCCCCGACATCCAGCAGGGAATCGGTATCTGCCAACAGGCTGTGCAGCAAGCCGCCAACCCGCTCGGCGTAATTCGACTGCTCTATACCCTCGAGATAGAAACGTGCCGCATCGTCAGCCCACACCGGGGCCGGTTGTGGAACCGCACATTGTTCCAGCTGCATGAAAGAAGTCCTTATCGGGAGATTTGCCATAAACGTTATGTTATAACAATATATTATGTAAACCTCATTCGGCAAGGAGGGATCCTGCAGATGTCTTTCCCGCTATTATTCAGCCGGGCGCATTGGTTTGGTCTGTTGCTGGCAAGCAGCCTGATGCTGCTGGCTCTACTGTGGCCATTTTTCAACGGACAAGGCCCGGCAGTTGAAGCAACAGCTTCGGCTTCTGTTGTTCCACTGCCGCTGGTAGCCGTCAGGCCTGATGCAGCGGCCCCGAACCTGGTTTCACGGGCAATCCCGGATGCTTCAACAGGGCCACAGCAGCACACCATCGTCAGCGGCGATACCCTGCAAGCCATCTTCCAGCACTATGAAATCAGCGCCAGCACGCTGACTGCCCTGATGCAGGCTGATGAGGAAATCCTCGCGCTCGATGTATTGTATCCAGGTAACCGACTGCTGCTGGACAAGACGGCGGACGGGCGCTTGCAACGGCTGACCCTGGAGCTGGATCCCGGGCGCATCTTGCACTACGAACAGGATGCCGAGGGGCATTTCAGCTATGCCTGGGAACCGACAGAGCTGGACTGGCAGGCTCGCCTGTTTCGTGGCGAGATCAGCGGCAGCTTTTACCAGTCGGCGCTCAAGGCCGGTCTGAGCGAACGGGAGGCGATGAACATTGCCCAGATTCTCGGGCAACAGCTGAACTTTCGCCGTGACCTGCAGGCTGGCGATAAGTTTGCGGTCATTCGGGGTGAAGAGCGCAACCGACAAACTCTTACCGGTCGTACCCGCCTTGAAGCCATTCAGCTGCAGCGCGGCCAGCGCGAATACACGGCTTTTCTCTTCAGCGACGGCAACTTCTATGACGCCGAGGGCCAGAGTCTGACACCCGCATTCCTTCGGCTGCCCAGCCAGCAACCCTATCGCATCAGCTCTGCCTTCAATCCAGCCCGTCGTCATCCAGTCACCGGGCGCATAGCACCGCACAATGGTGTCGATTTCGCCATGCCGACCGGCACCCCGGTGCTGACCACCGGTGATGGCGTCGTCACCCGTACGGGTAATCATCCTTTTGCCGGCAAATACATCGAAATTGAACACCAGGGCGCGTTCAAAACCCGCTATCTGCACCTGCACCGTATTCTGGTCCAGCGTGGCCAGCAGATCAGCCGGGGCGAGCGGATTGCCTTGTCCGGCAATACTGGGCGTAGCACGGGCCCGCATTTGCACTATGAATTGCATATCAATGGCCGCCCGGTCGATCCGATGACGGCCAATATCCCAACAGCCAGCCAGATACCCGAGGCGCAACTGGGGGATTTTCGTGATCAGGTAGAAGCAACCCTGGCTGTAATGACTGAACACGCCAATGAAACCCTGGTCGCTTCACTCTTTGCACCGCGTGAGGGCTGACCGGCTGTCGTCAGAACAACGGCTGTCACGGCTAATTCATATTCACGCGGCATGCTGACAACCTGTTGACTGCCAGGAGACTCAGCAATGGATAATGATCTGGATACCCAGGGTAACGATGAGCGCCTCAGTGTGCGCAAACAGCGCCGCCTGCAAGAAGACAAAAAACGCATGGCCTATCGCCGGGCAATTGAAGACTACCGTGACAGTCAGGCCTTGCAGGCGCAGATGAGTGATTTTCCGGAGTTGCTTGGACAAGGCAGCCGGTCATCCTACGGGCTCTATTAAGGCCGGTAACTGTGCCCTTTTGCCGATACCCGGCGTCTGAGTCGACAAGCGGGCAGCTATCTGCCAGCCTGTATCGGCAAAGACCACGGGGGATGCAGCATGGGGTGGGATCCGGTTGTTCTGTTTTTTGTGTTTGGCCTGTTTGCCGGGTTGGTCAAAAGTGAGCTGAAGCTGCCGGCAGCATTGTATGACACGCTGTCGATCATTCTGCTGCTGGCCATTGGTTTGCACGGTGGTGTCGAGCTGGCAGCGCAGGCCAGTCCGGCCTTGCTCGGCCAGACGCTGGCAGTGCTGGCGCTGGGTATTCTGCTGCCGCTGATCGCCTTCCCTTTGCTGCGTGGTCTGCGCTTCAACCGCATTGATGCGGCCAGTATTGCCGCCCACTACGGTTCAGTCAGTGCCGGTACCTTTGCGGTGGTGATCTCCTACCTGCTGGCCCGCGATATCCTGTTCGAGAGCTATATGCCGCTGTTCGTCG
>SKFV01000231.1 GCA_007117785.1 Pseudomonas sp. | reverse complement strand
AAGGGCGCGCGGCGACGGAAAACACTGATGATATCGCGCACTGCTGCGCCGCTGGCCGAGGTAATGACCCCGATACGGCGCGGAAAGCCCGGCAAGGCTCGCTTGCGCGACTGGGCAAACAGGCCTTCCTGTTCCAGCTTGGTTTTCAGCGCCTCAAAGGCCTGGCGCAGTGCACCGTCGCCGGCGGTTTCCAGCGTATCGACAATCAGCTGATAGTCGCCACGGCCTTCATACAGACTGACACGACCTCGCACCTTGACCTGCAAGCCATCACGCAGGGTCAGGCGCACGCGGCTGGCATGCTGGCGAAAAAAGGCGCAACGTATCTGTGCTTTGCTGTCCTTGAGGCTGAAATACATATGCCCGGAGGATGGGCGCGCCAGGTTGGACAGCTCACCCTCGACCCAGACGCGCGGAAATACTTCTTCCAGCAAGCTGCGCGCACGGGCGTTGAGCTGGCTGACACTCAGGGTCTCGGCACTGGCATTGAGGCGTTGAAACAGCGGGTCATCATTCATTTGCTTATGTTAACACCCGAATCCGATTGAGTGCGCAGCCGCTGGCAGGTATAATGACGCGCTTCCATTTTCCCGCTCGGGAGCCCCTGCGATGCTGCGTATTAGCCAAGAAGCCCTTACCTTTGATGATGTCCTGCTGGTACCCGGTTATTCCGAGGTGCTGCCGAATCAGGTCAGCCTGAAAACCCGTCTGACCCGAAATATCGAGCTGAGCATGCCACTGCTGTCAGCGGCGATGGATACCGTCACCGAAGCCCGACTGGCCATCACTATGGCGCAAGAAGGTGGCATGGGCATTATTCACAAGAACATGACAATCGATCAGCAGGCCGCCGAAGTGCGCAAGGTCAAGCGCTATGAGTCTGGGGTCGTGCGTGATCCGATCACCATCGAGGCTGACGCTACTGTCGGTGAGCTCTTCGATGTGACCCGGCAGAACAACATTTCCGGTGTGCCGGTGATGTACAACGGTCACCTGGTCGGCATTGTGACCTCGCGCGATGTGCGCTTCGAGACCAATATGGACGCCCGCGTGCGTGATGTGATGACACCGAAAGAGCGTCTGGTCACGGTCAAGGAAGGCGCCGATATGCAGGAAGTGCGAAAGTTGCTGCACAAGCATCGTATCGAGCGTGTGCTGATCATCGATGAAGGCTTTCGCTTGCGCGGCATGATGACGGTCAATGATATCGAGAAAGCGCGTGCCTACCCCTATGCCAGCAAGGACGACCAGGGTCGCCTGCGCGTCGGTGCTGCCGTAGGCACCGGTGCTGAAACCGAAGCACGGGTTGCTGCGCTGGCCGCCGCCGGTGTGGACGTGATTATTGTCGATACTGCTCACGGTCACTCCAAAGGTGTGATTGACCGGGTCCGTTGGGTGAAAGAAAACTTCCCGGATATTCAGGTGATTGGCGGCAATATCGCCACCGGTGATGCCGCCCTGGCGCTGGTCGAAGCCGGTGCCGATGGCGTCAAGGTGGGTATCGGTCCAGGTTCCATCTGCACCACTCGGGTGGTTGCCGGTGTCGGTGTGCCGCAGATTTCCGCGATTGCCAATGTGGCCGCAGCGCTGGAAGGGACAGATGTGCCCTTGATTGCCGATGGCGGTATCCGCTTCTCCGGCGACCTGGCCAAGGCCATTGCGGCGGGTGCCTACGTGGTGATGATGGGTTCCATGTTTGCCGGTACCGAAGAAGCGCCCGGCGAAGTCGAACTCTTCCAGGGCCGCTCTTACAAGGCCTACCGTGGCATGGGTTCGCTGGGTGCCATGGCCAATGCGGGTGGCGGCTCGGCTGACCGCTACTTTCAGGACTCCAGTGCCGGTGCGGAAAAACTGGTACCGGAAGGGATTGAAGGCCGGGTACCCTACAAGGGGCCGCTGTCCGCGATTATCCATCAACTGATGGGTGGGCTGCGGGCTGCCATGGGCTACACCGGCAGTGCCGATATCGACGAGATGCGCAGCAAGCCCGAGTTTGTGCGTATCACCGGCGCTGGCATGAGCGAATCGCACGTACATGATGTGCAGATTACCAAGGAAGCACCCAACTACCGTGTCGGCTAAGGCTCGGTCGCTGAATGCTTGAGGCTGAAGGCTGGAAGAGAGGACGCTCTGCATGCAGGGGGCTATTTCTTCCAGCCTATAGCCTTCAGCTTTCAGCCTTATTTCTTTTCTGAGGAACCCCCATGTCCCACGACATTCACGCTCATCGCCTCCTGATCCTCGATTTCGGCTCGCAGTACACCCAACTGATTGCCCGCCGCGTCCGCGAGATCGGCGTCTACTGCGAAATCTACCCCTGGGATGTCGAGCCGCAAGCCATTGCCGACTATGCCGCCAAAGGCATTATTCTCGCTGGCGGGCCGGAATCGGTAACCCTGGCGGACAGCCCGCGTGCTCCTGAGTTGGTTTTCGAGCTGGGTGTGCCGGTACTGGGTATCTGCTATGGCATGCAGACCATGGCCGAGCAGCTGGGTGGCAAGGTACAGGGTGCTGACAAGCATGAATTTGGCTATGCCCGGGTTGATGTGGTCGGCAAGAGCGACTTTCTGTCCGGTATTGAAGACCATGTTGACGATGATGGCGTGCTCAGCCTGGATGTATGGATGAGCCACGGCGACAAGGTGATCGAGCTGCCGCCGGCTTTCCATATTCTGGCCAGCACACCGAGCTGCCCGATAGCCGCCATGGGTGATGAAGATCGCCACTTCTACGGTGTGCAGTTCCACCCGGAAGTAACCCATACCAAGCAGGGACTGCGTATCCTCAAGCGCTTTATCCTCGAACTGTGTGGCTGTGAAGCGTTGTGGACCCCGGCCAATATTGTTGACGATGCGATCGCCAATGTGCGCGCCCAGGTCGGTGATGCCAAGGTACTGCTGGGGCTGTCCGGCGGGGTGGATTCTTCGGTGGTGGCGGCGCTGTTGCACCAGGCGATCGGTGATCAGCTGACCTGTGTCTTTGTCGATAATGGCCTGCTGCGCCTGCACGAAGGCGAGCAGGTAATGGCCATGTTTGCCGAGAACATGGGCGTCAAGGTGATTCGCGCCAATGTTGAAGACAAGTTTCTCTCGCGTTTGCTCGGCGTGACCGATCCGGAAGAAAAGCGCAAGATCATCGGCCGCACCTTT
>SKFV01000080.1 GCA_007117785.1 Pseudomonas sp. | reverse complement strand
ATTGCAGTATCGGTGGCTATTTCCGGTCTGGTCGCCCTGACCCTGACGCCGGCCATGTGTGCCCTCCTGCTGGATCGCAAGCAGACTGAACACTCGCCCTGGTTTGCCTGGTTCAACAACAGCCTGGACTGGACGACGCAAAAGTTTATCGGTGCCGTGCGCTGGATGCTGCTGCATGCCAAGATCAGCCTGTTGCTCTTCCTGTTGCTGATCGGAAGCACGGTATTTCTGCTCGATCGTATGGGCAGCGGGTTGGTTCCTCAGGAAGATCAGGGCTTCCTGCTGGCTGTGGTGCAGCTGCCTGCCGTGTCTTCGCTGGCGCGAACCGAACAGGTACGTGATGACCTGAGCCGCCGGGTCATCCAGATGGATGATGTGACCGATTTCACCAATTTTGCCGGTTTTGACATACTCAACAGTGGCTTGCGGACCAATATGGGCGCGGGCTTTATCAGTTTGCGTGACTGGAGTGAGCGCACGCGCCCCGAACAGAGCGCCCAGGCGATTGCCGGCAAGTTGTTTGCCATGGGCGCGGATATCCAGGAAGCCAACATCATGGCTTTTGTTCCGCCACCTATCATGGGCCTGTCCCTGACTGGCGGGGTGGAAGGGTATCTGCAGTTGCGCGGCAGCAGTGATGTCAATGAGCTGAAGGCGCAAACAGACGCGCTGCAGGCGGCTGCGCAGGAGCGTCCGGAGATGACCAATGTGCGGGTAGGCCTGGATATCGGTATTCCGCGCTACCAGGCCGAGGTGGACTGGGACAAGGCCAAGGCCATGGATGTCGCCATCAATGACATTTTCACCACCATGCGCAGCACCTTTGGCGCCCAGTACGTGAATGACTTCACCTTGCTGGGACGTAACTGGCAAGTCAACCTGCAGTCAGAAGGCGAGTTTCGCAGTAGCCCGGATGATTTGCGCCGTGTCTTTGTACGGGCCTCCAGTGGCGAGCTGGTTCCGCTGAGTACGCTGGTCAATCTGACGCTGACGCAGGGCCCGGATCTGGCCGCGCGTTTCAATCTGTACCAGGCCGCCAAGGTCAATGCTGATCCTTCGCCAGGCTACAATTCTGCCGATGTGATGCGTGCCTTGATGGAGATTGAACGCGACCACCTGGATGACAATGCCCAGCTGGGCTGGGTGGGCGAGGCTTATCAGCTGCAGGCGGCAGGTGATGCCGGTGGCCTGGCCTTCGGTCTGGGTATCCTGATGGTCTTTCTGATTCTGGCAGCGCAGTACGAGCGCTGGAGCTTGCCGTTGGCGGTGGCCACAGCCATCCCCTTTGGTGTTTTCGGTGCGGTTGTGGCGTCCTCGCTGCGTGGCTTCCCGAACGACATCTATTTTCAGGTCGGGTTGCTGGTACTTATCGGTCTGGCGGCAAAGAACGCCATTCTGATCGTCGAATTTGCCGCGCAGAACCGCAAGAATGGCATGAGCGCCTTCGACGCGGCACTGACGGCCGCCGAGCAGCGCTTCCGCGCCATCATGATGACCGCGCTGACCTTTATCATTGGCACTCTGCCGTTGGTCTTCAGCACTGGCGCCGGTGCCGTCAGCCGGCAGGAAATCGGTACGGTGGTAGTCGGCGGCATGATTGCCGCCAGTACCCTGGCGCTGATCTTTGTGCCGGTGTTCTATATGGTGCTGGAGCAGCGAGGGTTCAGGGTCGACCAATCGACTGACGCGGAACAGGACTGATTCGAGCCCGTCATGCAGATTGAAAGCCTGTGTTTCAATCTGCATGACTTCAAAGGCCTTGCAGTCTGACCCGTGCTGGCAGGTCCCTGTTTTTCAAAGGGGATTGCTGGGATTAAAGGCTGGCCCGTTTGTTGCTATGTCTCCGTAAAACAACAGGAGTCACAGCATGCCTTCTACCATGCAGCGCATTCACACTAAGCCCGACCCTTTTGAAGCCTTTTCCCTGTCTCAGGCCATTGCCGTTGATCCATGGATCTTTGTGTCTGGACAAGCTGCCTTGGCGAAAGATGGAGGAATCGTTGGTGAGGGTGATTTTCAGGTCCAGGCAGAGGCTGCCTTCGAGAATCTCAGCGAGGTGCTCCAGGTTGCCGGCAGCAGCCTGGCAGACGTAGTCAAGGTCACCATCTATGTAACCGACATGCAGTATTTCCCCGCTGTAGTTGCCTTGCGGCAGCGCTATTTTTCCGCTCCTTATCCGGCAGACAGTATTGTTCAGGTCAGTGCGCTGGCACTACCCGAATTGATGTTTGAAATTGAAGCGGTTGCCATGCGTGGCGCCGGTTCAGCGAAGTCGGAGGGTACGTGCTGATGTGGCGTATACAGATTGGCGATAATTTCGGTGTCGAACATTTAAGCCGTTGCGAGGTTGATATCCCGCGCCCAGGGCCGAATGAAGTGCTGATCAGGGTCCGGGCGGTATCCCTCAACTACCGTGATCTTGAAGTTGTAAATGGTCAATACCACGATATCTTTCTGGCCGGACAAGTACCCATCTCGGATGGCGCAGGCGTTATTGTTGAGTGCGGTACACAGGTCACCGGCTTGCAGGCAGGCGATGCAGTAGTCGGCTGTTTCTGGCAGGGATGGGCTGCAGGGCATCTTGGTCAGGCCTCGCAGCCGCAATCACTTGGTGGCCCATTGCCCGGCTGGTTGCAGGAATATGTCTGCTTGCCTGCCAGCGGTGTGCTGGCTTATCCCTCCCATTTGAGTTTCGCCCAGGCCGCGTGTCTGCCTTGCGCCGGAGTAACGGCCTGGCAAGCGTTGGTTACCGAGGGTGGTTTGCAAGCAGGTGACTGGGTGTTGTTGCAGGGAACCGGCGGAGTATCACTGCTGGGTTTGCAGATTGCAAAAATGCATGGTGCGCGGGTTGTGCTGTTGACTTCCAACGCAGAAAAAGCAGCACAGGCTGATGCGCTGGGGGCAGATCATACGCTTAACTACCGCGAGCTGCAGGCCTGGGGCGATGCGGTCAAGCAGCTGACCGGGGGTGTTCAGCACGTACTTGATGTGGGTGGACCGGGCAGTTTCAGTCAATCCTTGCAGGCGCTGGCTCCCGCAGGGCAGGTGAATGTTATTGGATATCTCGGTGGCAAGGCAGGCGAGTTCAACCCTCTTCAGATTTTGCAAGCTCATGCCCGCGTGCGGGGGATAGCCGTTGGGCCGCGCAGCTCAAT
>SKFV01000013.1 GCA_007117785.1 Pseudomonas sp. | reverse complement strand
TGGCATGGCAGCGTAAACCGCTGGCAACCAGGTGATGATGCACTGCCCCCACTGCCAGGGCCGCATGAACCGGTAGCTGGTCAGGCTCGATGCCGCGGTCACTGAGCACCAGCAGCACCTTGCCTTCTCGCACCGCCGCTTCAGCTTCGGCAGCAATATCGGCCAGCGCCGCCTCCAGTGACTGCGACTGGGGACGGTTCAACTGGATATGCGCACGCTCGAAGCCGGGGCGCTCAAGGTTCATGAGGGTCCGCCATTTGGCGGGTGAAACCACCGGCGTACTGAGAATTGCCCGGTTGGCATGGTCCGGTGTTTCATCAAAGATATTGCGCTCACGCCCCAGACAGGTTTCCAGCGACATGACGATCGCTTCCCGCAGCGGATCAATGGCCGGATTGGTAACCTGAGCAAACTGCTGGCGGAAGTAGTCATAGACCGAGCGCACGCGCCCGGACAGCACGGCCATGGGGGTATCATCACCCATGGAGCCGACCGCTTCCTGGCCGTTCTCTGCCAGCGGGCGCAGTACCTGGTCACGCTCCTCAAAGGTGACCTGGAACATTTTCATGTATTGCTTGAGGCGCTCTTCGCTCATGAAGTCAGCGCCGTGATCGCGATCATCCAGGGTTGCCTGGATACGCAGGGCGTTCTCTTTCAGCCATTTGCGGTAGGGATGGCGCGACTTCAGCCGGTTGGCAATATCATCGGTATGCAGCACTTCGCCCGTGACCGTATCCACGGCGAGGATCTGACCCGGCCCTACGCGCCCCTTGCTGATGACATCTTCCGGCTGGTAATTCCACACGCCGATTTCCGAGGCCAGAGTGATGTAGCCGTTTTTGGTCACCACATAGCGCGCTGGACGCAAGCCGTTGCGATCGAGCAGGCACACGGCATGCCGCCCTTCGGTCAGCACGATCCCCGCCGGGCCATCCCAAGCCTCCATATGCATGGAGTTGAATTCGTAGAAGGCGCGCAGATCGGCATCCATGGTCTCGACATTCTGCCAGGCTGGAGGCACTACCATGCGCACCGCGCGGAACAGGTCCATCCCGCCGCTGATGAGCAGCTCAAGCATGTTGTCCATGCTCGAGGAGTCAGAGCCCGTCACATTCACTACCGGTGAGATGCTCTCCAGATCAGACAGCAGTTCGTTGCTGAACAGATGCCGCCGGGCCAGTGCCCAGTTGCGATTGGCGGTTATGGTGTTGATCTCACCGTTGTGCGCGAGCAGGCGGAAGGGTTGCGCCAGCGGCCATTTCGGCAGGGTATTGGTCGAGAAGCGCTGATGGAAAACGCTGATCGCTGTTGCCATGCGCGGGTCGCTGAGGTCGGGATAGAACTTGCCCAGATCAGCCGGCATCATCAGGCCTTTATAGGAGATCACCCTGGATGACAGGCTGCAGACATAAAAGTCGCTGTCAGCCTGCAGGGCTATTTCCACGCGACGCCGGGCATAAAACAGGCGGATAGCAAACTGCTGCTCATCCAGATTCTCGGCACTGACAAATACCTGCTCGATCTGCGGCAAACTGCTCAGGGCCAGTGGGCCCAGCACGCTACTGTCGACCGGCACGGCACGCCAACCCACCAGCGTCAGCTCCTGCTCGTCGAGTGCTTCGGCAAAGGCGCTGTGAACTGCGTCACGGGAAGCGCCCGAGGTCCCCATAAACACCATCCCCACCGCGTATTGGGCCGGCAGGTTTGTACCGAGGTCGGATTCCGCGACGGCGCGCAGGAAGGCATCCGGTTTCTGGATCAATAGCCCACAGCCGTCACCGGTGCGACCATCAGCATTGATACCGCCACGATGGGTCATGCAGGTCAGCGCTTCGATGGCCGTCTGCAGCAGGTGGTGACTGGGCTCACCCTCCATGTGCGCGATCAGACCGAAACCGCAGTTATCCCTGAACTCATCTGGCTGAAACAGTCCTGCCTTCATCGGCAAACCCTCGGAAAACCATTATATTCAAGCTCTTGCACAATGCGCCCAAGGCGCAACGGGTGCCGGCACCAAGAAAAACGGTTTTTTGATTGTACACAGCAGGTTATGGACGAACAAATCAAATTGCCGCAAAAACATATTGTTATGTCGTAAATTGGAAAGCTTTTTGCTGTCCTTTTGATTCGACAATTTGCAATGCCCTAATTGCGATACAAAAAACCCGCCTGACGCTAGCGTCAGGCGGGCCTTTTGTACGTCTGACCAGTATTCGGTCTTATTCGAGGCTTTGTTGAATACCATCAATATTACGCGGCCAAGGCTCTTGGCGACGCAGTGCCTCTGGTAGCTGTGCAATGCCCTGTCGTGCAGCACGACTATCGGGATAAATGCCCTGGGTCACCACATACCAGGGCTGACCCAGGTGACGCGTTTCAAACAGTCCAATGTCCGACAGGTCAGCGTGCTGTCGAATAAATGCACGCGCAGATTCTTCCGAGCGACTACCCAGAAGCTGCAAAACAAACTCATCGCCACGGCGCTGGCGGTACCAATCAGCTCCGTGCACCGAGCCAGCCTGCGTGGTCGCCCGCGCTGAAGGCTCTGCTGGCTGTTGCTGTTCTATCGCTGCAGCAGCTGGCGTCGTTTGAGCAGGTGAAGCTGGAGGCGGCGCTGGATCTGTCTCCTCTTCAGGTCGCATCTGCCGTGTTGCTGAAGCAGGTTGCGCCGGGGCCGGCTCTTCTACATCAGGTAACGGTATCGGTGCCCAGCTTCGCTCAGCGGACGCAGACGGATCAGAGTCAACGGACTCAGTTACTGCTGGTTCCACTGTCGGCGGCTGCTCTAGCAGCGCTGACGAAGTATCTGGAGCTTCGACTTGAGCCGGCACCACCGGAACGGCTTCAGGCAATTGCAATACAGTCGTCGTCGGCTCTGGCTCGCTGCCGCCCATGAACCACGCCAACAGCACACCAAGCCCTACCAGAACCAGAGCAATCATTGATTTACGCGGGATCAGCGGGGCCGAGCGGTGGCGGCGACGTCTGACCACCGGTGGTGCCGCCGCCTGAATCATCAGTTCGCGAGCAACCTGATTGATCCGTCCGGGCCACCCTTCACTTTCCTCAACAATACTGGCGAGCATCTGCTCGTCGAGCAATTCAATCCCCTGACCGGCACCTTCAAGGCGCTGTTGCAGATATTCACTCACCTCATCAGGGCCAAGGGGTTGCAAGGTGATCACATAAGCAGCAGGCAGCCCGTCGGGCATTTCACTGTCATCCAGAGCGTGCAAATCCGCTGACAGACTGTCATCAGCAAACAGGAAGATACGAGGTGCCTGCTCTCCGGCGGCGCGCAAATCCGCCAGCATTTGCAGTGCGTCCGACTCGAGCAATTCTGCGTCATCTACTACCAGATAGAGTTGCATACCCGTATTGGCCAACTGCTCACTACGTAACATGAGCGCAGTTGCATCGCGGGTATCAGTGCCCACGGCCTGACAGAAAAAGCTGATCAGCGCCTCAGTGTCCGCATATTCCTTGGCCGATGCGACAACAGCCTGTACAGAATCCTTGTTGCTACTGGCCACCAACGCCTGGCGCAACAAGGTCTTGCCGCCACCTTCGGGGGCAACCACCGCCAGCATCTGTTTGCCATACCGTGCCAAATGATGCAGCTCGGCCAACACGGGCTTGCGTTGCGGCGTAAAAAACTTGAAACCCGGTGTGCGGGGCGCAAAAGGGTCGTGCGCCAATTGATAATGCACGAGAAAATCTTCTACCCCAGTCAAGTCTGTCATGGACCTTTCCTGTTATTGGCTGTTGGCCTGACCCAATGTCGCTTGTAACGCATCGGCGTCGTAATCTGCGGTGACTACGGCGCGCCCCAGTTGGTGCAACAACACCAGACGGAGTTGACCGTCGAGAACTTTTTTATCCACCGCCATAAGACGCATGAAATCATCTGGTTGCATTGCTTCGGGTGGCATTACCGGCAAACCTGCAGCGGCAATCAGGCGAATCCCTCGTTCTGCATCAGCACTGCTGATCCATTGCTGCCGCGCTGACATCTGCAATGCCATCACCATCCCGGCACCAACAGCTTCGCCGTGCAACCATTGGCCATAGCCCTGATGGGCCTCGATCGCATGCCCGAACGTATGACCCAGATTGAGGATGGCGCGCACTCCGCCTTCACGCTCATCTTCTGCAACCACGGCGGCTTTGATTTTACAGGAACGGGCAATAGCTTCAGTGACAGCCTGGGCATCAAGTTCAAGCAACGCTGGCATTTGCTGCTCCAGCCAGGCAAGAAACTCCGGATCACGGATCAGACCATACTTGATGATTTCAGCAAGACCCGCGCTGACTTCTCGTCGTGGCAATGTTTTCAGGCTATCCGTATCAATTACTACCGCTTGAGGCTGGTAAAAAGCACCAATCATGTTCTTACCTGCGGGATGATTGATACCAGTCTTGCCACCCACGGAGGAATCAACCTGCGACAGCAGAGTCGTCGGCACCTGGATAAAGTCGACTCCGCGCTGGTAACAGGCCGCGGCAAATCCGGTCATATCTCCAATAACACCACCACCCAGAGCTATCAGGGTGGTACGTCGATCATGCCGGGCAGCCAGCAGGGCATCAAATATCTGCTGCAGGGTTAGCCAGTTCTTGAACGCTTCACCCGTTGGTAGCACCACCGATTCGACCTTGTACTGTGACAGGGTCGCGCACAAACGCTCCAGGTACAACGGAGCAACAGTGTCATCAGTTACGATGCACACTTGCTTGCCGGCAATATAGGGAGTAAAGCAGGCGGTCTGGTCAAGCAGCCCAGTACCGATAATGATGGGATAACTGCGATCACCGAGATCAACACTCAATTGCTGCATGTAGCACCTCTCCAAATCTTGCGAGAAGCATACATCAGAGCCACGCCACAGCGCACCCGCTGCAGCGACATATGTCGGGGATTCAGTCAGCTGCGTCCAGTTGACGGACAATGGCATTGACCACACCCTTCGGGCCACGCTGATCAGTTTCCACTACCATATCGGCAATTTCCCGGTACAGGGGATCACGCTTGGCCATCAAGTCACGCAGCACCTGTTCCGGATCAGCAGTTTGCAGCAAGGGCCGCTGACGATCCTTGGCCGTGCGCTGCAGTTGTTGGTCCACGCTTGTGCACAAGTAGACAACAAAGCCATGAGACTGCAATGCCTGACGGTTGGCACGACGCATAACCACGCCGCCACCAGTAGCCAACACAATACCTTGCTCACTAACCAGCTCGGCAATCATCGCCTCGTCACGCTGACGAAAACCTTCCTCGCCCTCAACATCAAAAATCCACGGAATATCAGCCCCTGTTCGGGCTTCAATCTCGCGGTCTGAATCTTTGAACGGAACCTTGAGTTCCTTGGCAAGCAGGCGCCCGATGGTGCTTTTACCAGCTCCCATCGGGCCTACCAGAAAGACATTACGCAACCGATTTACCTGACCTGAGAAATGGTACCTGCATTGATAATGCGCGGCGTCAGGAAGATCAGCAGTTCGGACTTGCTCTCCGCAGTGATATCGCGGCGGAAGGCACGACCCAGAATCGGCAAGTCGCCAAGGAAGGGTACTTTCTGCGTACCTTGCGTAGACTCACTTGAGAAGACACCGCCAATAACTATGGTCTCACCGTCAGACACCAGAATCGTGGCATTGACTTCATTCTTGCGAATCGTCGGTACGCCGTTAACGGTGTTGGTGAAGTCCGGCTCATCCTTGGTCACGATGACTTCCATGATCACCTGGTTGTCAGGAGTGATCTGCGGAGTAACTTCCAGTGACAGCACCGCTTCGGCAAAGGCTGTTGTGGTCGCACCACTGGATGACGCTTCCTGGTAAGGAATCTCAGAACCTTTGAGGATCTTCGCAGTTTCCTTATCCGAGGTCACAACCTTGGGCTGAGAAATGATCTCGCCGTTACCGGTGCTTTCCATCGCAGACAGCTGCAAATCAAGGATCGCATTGTTGCTGATGAAGCCGATGCCGATACCCGAGGTTGGGCCAAGCACGCCCAGATCAACAAAGGGCGAGTTGAATGGACGGGTAGGACGACCCTGGAAGCCGGCAGTGGTCTGATCTTCAGCACCATCATCGAGACCAGTGCCCTGGTTACCAACACCACCAAACAGACCAAAACGGTCGCCCATACGTACATTGCCACCCCAGCGCACGCCGAGGGCACGGTCAAAGCCAACTTCAGCTTCGACGATGCGGGCTTCGATCATCACCTGACGTACCGGAATATCCAGCTGGGTCACGATACGGCGCAACTCATCCAGTTTGTCCTGGGTTTCCAGAGCGATAATGCTATTGGTACGCTCGTCTACGGTAATAGAGCCACGCTGCTCACCACCTTCACCAGCGGTTACCGAGGCAAACAGGCGGGCAATATCACCAGCACGGGCATAGTTGACCTGAATCAACTCACGACGCAGCGGAGCCAGTTCAGCGATTTGACGCTGTGATTCCAGTTCCTGCCGCTCACGAGCAGCAATCTCTTCCGCTGGCGCAACCAGCAGGACATTACCCACTCGGCGTTGATCCAGACCCTTGGTTTTCAATACCAGATCCAGAGCCTGATCCCAGGGCACATTCTGCAAGCGCAGGGTAATGCTGCCGGTAACAGTATCACTGGCAACCAGATTGAGGTCGGTAAAGTCAGCAATCAACTGCAACACCGAGCGCACTTCAATGTCCTGGAAGTTAAGGGACAGTCGCTCACCTGTGTAGGTGAAGTCTTCGGCGCGACGCTGCTCTTCTTCAGCCCGAGTGAGCGGCTTGAAGCTGACAATCAGACGATTATCGGTCTGGTACGTCAGGTGCTCATAAAAACCCGTCGGCTCGATGGTGATCACTGCACCGCTGCTGCTGGTTGATGCATTGATAAAGTTGACTGGCGTGGCGAAGTCTTTAACGTCCAGGCGAACGCGTAACTCATCCGGCAAATGGGCTCCGGGGAACTCAAGACGCAAACGTCCTCCGCGCTCTTCGATATCCACTTGTAGACCTGGGTCAGAAAGATCGATAACAACATTACCTTCTCCCTGCTCGCCACGGTTGAAATCCAGACTGGTAATGCCACTACGGCCAGTGGCTGCACTGGTGAGAGCAGGTTGGTTGCCGTCGCGCCAGTTAGCGCCCGGCTCGGCTTGCTGGCTCGGCGCTGCTGCTGTTGCCGAGCTGCGCTGACCGCTCTCATCACCTATCAACACGAACAGGTTATTACCTTCTACGCGGGTGCTGTAGGGCACCAGATTAGTCAGATTGACAATCATGCGAGTGCGGTCGCCAGCCTCTACAATAGTAAGGCTGCGCGCATTGCCCAGCCCTAGCTCGCGGTTACGCTGCCCCAACTGGTTGCTCACCCCCGGAAAATCCAGTGCAATCCGAGCCGGCTGCTCAATGGTGTAGCCTGTTGGATCGGTAACCGGCTCGTCAAAGGTCAACTTGAGCTCGACACGATCACCGGGCAGAGAGGCCACATCCAGATTGTTCAGATTGGCCGCCAACGCCAGCGGAGTTAGCAGTAGCAGCATTGCTGCCGTAGTGATTTTTCTGGTTAGAGGCATGTGCTTGCGTTCCACGCGTGACTGTTTGCAGTTCATAAATTCTCTCCCTGGTTGACCTATCCGCGCTCAGACAAGCTGAGGGTACGCGGGCGCTCCAACCAACCACCTTCGCCGTCCGGAACAATTTCTACCACTTCGATACGGCCTTCATCGATACTGGTAATCCGACCATGATTGCGTCCGAGGTAATCCCCGATTCTGACGCGATGAACACTACCGGCACCACGAACAAGGGCTTGCATGCCGTCTTCATTGCTCAGCGTACCCACCATATCAAAAGCCTCGATGTTGAAGCCTTCAAGGAATTGACGAACACGATCTTCATCCGGGCGCACATCGCTGGTCCCGCGTTGGCGCTGTGTCAGGTCAATACGCACCGGAGGTTGAAACGGGCTGCGTAATGAGGACGCGCTGTAAGTAAAGGCTTCGTATGGGCTGAACCGCGGCAAGGGCTCGATCTCGCCGGCAGGCCGAGCTCGTGTCTCGTCCATAAAAGCCTGCAGATCGTTGAAATCGTTGCTACCGCAACCAGTCAAGACCAGGCCAGCGAGCAGGGCCAAGGGGGCCAAATGTAAAGGCTTCATTGGGCATCTCCTTGCTCGCTGTAACGATAGGTGCGGGCCAGAATATTCATTTTCAGCTGATTCGGGTTGGCTGACGACTCTGGCGAAATGTCGAAGTCATGCAAGGTTACGATGCGCGGCAAACCGGCAACCCCGCTGACAAAGGTCGCAATGTCGTGGTAGGTGCCCTGCACCACGATCCGGATTGGCAACTCGATATAGAATTGGCGCGTTGCTTCCGGCTGCAAGGTAATCGACTCGAATTCAAGGCCACTGCCCAGGCCCAACTGAGTGATATCTTCAAGCAGTCCAGGCACTTCGGTCTCTTGCGGCAACTGCTGCAACAAGGTGCCAAAACGCTCTTCAATTTCTGCCAACTGCTCGCGGTAGGCATCCAGGTTGGCTGCGCGGAATGACTTGTCCCGAAAATCCTGGCGCAAAGCCACTTCCTGAGCTTCAACTCGCTCCAGACTGGCTTGCTTGTCTTTGAGGTGGAAGTGATAGCCTAGAACAACCAGAACAACAAAGATAATTGCACCGAAAATAACTTTCAGAGCGGCTGGCCAGGCGCCGATGTTATTGAAGTCCAGATCACTCATTTCGAGGTTTTTCAGACTTTCCATGGATTGGCTGAAGCTCATTACTGTGACCCTCCCTGAGCGCGATTTCTGGGCTCAGTCTGGCGCACAGAAAGCTCAAACACATTCGCCTGATCAAGGGCACCCTGGGTCACGGCACGCACCGCTGTCAGATTTGGCGCAGTCAACCACTCTGAGGCATCCATCTGACGCATCAGATTGGACACACGACTATTGGACTCGGCACCACCACGTACGTTGATGGTCGAGCCACGCATCTGAAGCGATGTGAAGTAAACCCCGTCTGGCAGGCTGCGTGCCAATTCGTCAAATACCCGCACGATAATCGGCCGATTGCCCTGAAGATCCTGAATAATGCGCATGCGATCGAGCAACTGGCTACGGCGTGCCTGCAAGTCTTCAATTTCACGAATCCGGGTCTCGAGCACCCGGATTTCACTACGCAGGTATTCATTGCGGGCATTCTGGTGGTCAATCTTCCCGGAATAATAACGATCCCCGGCAAACACCAGACCAGCAGCAAAAATCACAATCAGCACCAGAACAGTCATGAACTGCTTCTTGCGCTCTTCCCTGAGCTGCTCGCGCCAGGGCAACAGGTTAATGCGAGCCATTAGTCAAAACTCCTCATTGCCAGACCACACGCAATCATCAGGGCCGGCGCATCATTGCTGAGCGCAACAGCATTGACCTTGTTTGAAAGCGTCATGTTTGCAAAGGGGTTGGCAACCAGGGTAGTGGTGCCAATCTTTTGCTGCACCAGTTGATCCAGCCCGGGAATCGAGGCAGTGCCCCCGGCCAGCAGGATGTAATCAACATCATTGTACTGGCCACCGGCAAAGAAGAACTGCAGCGAACGCGAAACCTGCTGCACGACCGCATCCTTGAACGGGCTCAATACTTCGGTTTCGTAATCATCCGGCAGACCACCCTGCTTCTTGGCCAGTCCGGCTTCATCTTGGGACAGGCCATATCGGCGCTGGATCTCGTCGGTCAGCTGCTTGCCACCGAACAACTGCTCGCGGGTGTAAATGGTGCGACCCTTGCTGAGAACGCTGAGTGTCATCATGGTGGCGCCGATATCGATGACGGCAATAGTCATCTGGTCGCGGTCACCATCCAACTGATCGATAACCAATTCGCAGGCACGCTCCATGGCGTAAGCTTCGACTTCGACCACCTTGGGTTCGAGTCCAGCCAGCGCCAGGGCTGCTTCGCGAATATCAACGTTCTCGCGACGGCAGGCTGCCAGCAACACTTCTACCCGCTCCGGGCTGCGCGGCGATGGGCCTTGCACCTCGAAGTCGATGGCGACTTCATCCAGGGGGTAGGGAATGTACTGATCCGCTTCGAGCTTGATCTGCTCTTCCATCTCGTCCGGACCCAGGTCGGCATCCATTTCGATGGTTTTGGTAATGACCGCGGAACCTGCGACCGCGACTGCGGTCTGTTTAATGGATGTCTTTGAACGGGAAAGCACTTTTTCAAGTGCCTGGCCGACGCCTTCCAGTTCGACAATATTTTTCTCTACCACCGCACCGGGTGGCAGAGGTTCAACCGCGTACGATTCGACTTTATACCGGTTGCCTTGACGGCTGAGCTCAAGCAGTTTCACCGTAGTGGAACTGATGTCGACGCCCAGCAGCGTGTTCGCTTTTTTCTTTATGAGCCCTAGCACAGCCAATTTCCTATCAGCATCCGACACTTACGGACGGTTTATGTTTTCCTACATTAAATAACAGGTCAGGCACAAGCGCAAATGGCTTATTAGAAAAAAATGCGCTTATAATGCAGACTGTTACCCCGTTATCGATCAGTACAACCGCTAACCGATTCATTCAACAGGGAATTCTTAATCCCTCATGCGCTTTATAAAATTCTTGCTTTGGTCGCTATTAGCCCTGTTTTGCGCCCCTTTTCTGGCGCTGAGCGGGATTGCACTCTATCTTAGCCCCGCTTTGCCCGATGTTGAAAGCCTCCGCGAGCTACAATTACAGACCCCACTGCGAATATATAGCACAGATAATAAACTTATAGCCGAATATGGCGAAATGCGCAGAGTGCCTGTGAGTTTCGACCAGGTACCGGAAGACTTTATCAACGCCTTCCTGGCTGCGGAGGATGACAACTTCCTGCGTCATCGTGGGGTCGACCCCAGAGGTTTGCTGCGAGCGGCTACCGAACTTGCTCAATCGGGGCACATCCAGACTGGCGGTAGCACCATCACCATGCAAGTGGCGAAAAACGTATTTCTGACCAGCGACCGCATCTTTTCGAGAAAGTTAAACGAAATCCTGCTGGCTTTGCAAATCGAGCGCCATCTCGACAAGCAGGAAATATTCGAACTTTACATCAACAAAATTTACCTGGGCCATCGGGCCTACGGTATAGAAGCTGCCGCTCAGGTCTATTATGGCCGTTCCATCAATGATTTGACGCTGGCCGAAATGGCTATGATAGCCGGACTGCCGAAAGCCCCCTCGCGCTACAACCCACTCAGTAACATGGAGCGAGCAACGTTAAGGCGCGACTGGATTTTGCAGCGCATGCTGCGTCTTGGCATGATTGACCAACCGACCTTTGATACAGCAATCAATACCTCTGACGCTTCGCGCCTGCACCGTGCCAGCCCGGACATAGATGCGCCATGGGTGGCCGAAATGGTGCGGCAGGAACTGTATGACCGCTTTGGTGCTGATATCTATATTGACGGCTACCATGTCTTTACCAGCGTGCACAGCGAGCGCCAGGAACAGGCCCAGAAGGCTTTGCGCGATGGACTCATGGCCTACGATCGCCGTCATGGCTACCGGGGGCCGGAAGCACGCCACCCGGACGCTGCACCGGAAGATGCCAGCAAGCTTCTTGCCGCGCATCGTGTGATAGGTGGTTTGTTACCGGCTTTGGTGATTGAGGTAGCCAGCGATCACGCCATTGCCCGCCTGCGC
>SKFV01000224.1 GCA_007117785.1 Pseudomonas sp. | reverse complement strand
CCAGCAAACCAAAGCTCAAGCGGTTCCACCAGCTGCGGCGCGGCTGCTGCGGCGCGCGGACTTCGCGCGGCAGGTTGCTTACCGCATCGTTGAACTGGCGCTGCATTTCACGTTCCATCATGGTGCCACCGGCAACCGTTGGTGGCGTCAACAGCCTGTCGAGGGCGCCGACGGTCATGCCTTCGATCCAGCCGGCATCACGCTGGCGCGGTTCGACATGGTGGCGGAAATCGCCGTTGCGCAGGCTCGGATGTTCGGGGTAGTTATCCTGCAGGGTCAACAGGGCAGCATCGGCCAGATCATCCAGAGCCAGGCGCTGGTAGGCTTCGACCATCAGTGCCAGACCATCGGGGACCGACGGCGTCTGCTGGAAGTTCTCGACAATATACCGGCCACGGTTGGCAGCGGCCACATAAGCGCCACGCTTGAGGTAGAAGTGACCTACGTGGGCGTCGTATGAAGCCAACAGGTTGCGCAGGTAGACCATGCGCAAACGGGCGTCAGGGGCATAGATGCTGTCAGGGTAGCGGCTGACCAGTTGCGCAAACTCATTGAAGGAATCGCGTGCACCACCCGGATCACGGCGTGTCATGTCAAGCGGCAGGAAGCGCTCAAAGACGCCTTGATCGCGGGTAAAGGAGGCCAGGCCGCGAATATAGTAGGCATAGTCTGCATTCGGATGCTGCGGGTGCAGGCGAATAAAGCGATCGGCCGCAGCACGTGCAGCCTCCGGCTCCATGTTCTGATAGTAGGAGTAGATCAGTTCCAGCTGCGCCTGTTGGGCATAGCGGCCAAAGGGATAACGCGATTCCAGTGCACGCAGTTTTTCAATCGCCCTGGTGTAGTTGCGACTTTCCAGATCCTGCTGGGCCTGCTGGTACAGTTCGCTTTCACTCAATGACTCATCGATCACGCCACGGTTCGAGGCGCACGCGGTGAGCAGAACCATCAGGGCGATCAGCAGAAGGTGTTTCATTGGCATAGTACGTTATCCAGTGGGAGGCCGTGTCTGTTGCGCGCGGGGCCGTCCTGTTATAGTTGACGCAAATCTGATGCTTTCGGCCAGGCCGCCAGCATACAACGAAGCCGTATTTAACCACAGCGCAGGCACGAAACCAAAAGGGATTCATGCCCGCACCAGCCTGCCACACTTCAGTGAGTCTGCATGTCCGAACGTATCCGCTTGTCCGCCCAGGTCAGCCCGCAACAGGGCGGTCAGCGTCTTGACCAGGTTGCCGCCCAATTGTTCCCCGATCACTCACGCTCGCGTCTGCAAAACTGGATCAAGTCCGGTGATCTGACGGTGGACGGCCGCACCCTCAGGCCCCGAGATGCCGTATTCGGTGGTGAGGAACTGGTGCTGGATGCCGAGCGTGAGGTGCAAGGTGACTGGCAGGCAGAAGCCATTGCGCTGGATATTGTCTATGAAGACGATGCCCTGCTGGTGATCAACAAACCGGCCGGCCTGGTGGTGCACCCCGCAGCTGGTCACCACGACGGCACCTTGCTGAATGCCCTGTTGCATCATGTGCCGTCGCTGAAAACCGTACCGCGAGCCGGTATCGTGCACCGTCTGGACAAGGACACCACCGGTCTGATGGTGGTGGCCAAAACCCTGGAGTCACAAACCGTACTGGTCAACCAGATGCAGGCGCGTACCGTCAGTCGTGAATATGAGTGTGTGGTGGTTGGCGTGATGACCGCTGGTGGCAAAGTCAACGAACCCATTGCCCGGCATGGCGTCAACCGGCAGAAAATGGCCGTTGTCGCTGGCGGTAAAGAGGCGATCAGTCACTACCGGGTAATCCAGCGCTATCGCGCGCATACCCACGTCAAGGTCAAGCTGGAAACTGGCCGTACCCATCAGATTCGGGTGCATATGGCACATATCCACTATCCTCTGGTGGGTGACCCGGTGTATGGCGGACGTATGCGTATTCCACCGGGCGCCAGCCAGGAGTTGCTGCGCGAACTGCGGGAATTTCCCCGTCAGGCGCTGCATGCCCGGCGCCTGGAGCTGGAACATCCGGACGATGGTCGCCTGATGCATTGGCAGGTACCACGCCCGGCGGATATGCAGCACCTGTTGGCGCTGCTGGAAGAGGATGCAGGAGAGCTGCATGACTGAACGGTTGAACAATTGCCTGACCGCCCGCTGGCCGGCCTTGCCCCGGGTGCGCACCTGTATTACCACCCGCGCTGGCGACACCAGCGAGGCGCCATGGGATGGCTTCAATCTGGCCGCCCATGTGGGCGATGACACAGATACGGTGGCTGCCAACAGGGCACAATTGCAGCAGCAGCTGGGTTGCCAGCCAGCCTGGTTGCAGCAAAGTCACAGCACCCGCGTGGTCGCTGCCGATCCGCAGCATGAAGCTGATGCGGATGCCAGTTGGACAGCAACCCCGGGTGTAGCATGTGCCGTGCTTACCGCCGACTGCCTGCCAGTACTGCTCACGACCACTGGTGCCGACCGGGTTGCTGCGGCGCATGCCGGTTGGCGCGGCCTGGCTGATGGTGTGCTGGAGAATACGCTGGCAGCACTGGAGGTGCCAGGCGACCAGATACTTGCGTGGCTGGGGCCGGCAATCGGGCCGCAAGCCTTTGAAGTGGGTGAGGAGCTGGTCGAGGCGTTCGTCAGTCAGGATGCCAGTGCCTGGCAGGCCTTCGAGGAAACCAGCAGCGAGGGTAAGTACCTGGCCAATATCTATCAGTTGGCGCGCCTGCGGTTAAAGGCTGCTGGCGTTAAGCATATTTACGGTGGTGACCTGTGTACCTTCAGCGATCAGCAGCGCTTTTATTCCTATCGCCGTGATGGTGAAACCGGACGCATGGCCTCGTTGATCTGGTTGGCTGACGATCAGTGAGTCATGGCAGGTAAAGCGACAAATAATTGACCCCGATCAAGTGTCATCCCCTTGAAACGGCAATAATCAACCCTATCTATTAGTCATATGACGAATGCTGCCGGCTTCTGCCCGGCCAACAGATAGGATAGTGATCATGCGTATTGACCGTTTCACCAGCAAGTTGCAGACCGCTCTGGCCGACGCCCAGTCGCTGGCGGTTGGCCGTGACCATAACCAGATTGAACCCGTTCACCTGATCCTGGCCTTGCTCGATCAACAGCAAGGTTCCGTCAAGTCGTTGCTGATGCAGACCGGCT